>JAVHOY010000283.1:0-1684 GCA_036170295.1 bacterium | reverse complement strand
TGCCAAACCGAATCTGGACGAGCCATTTCAGCGACAATATCAAAAGTAGAAATCGCGCCGATGGGAAATGCGTCGGGGTCGTTCTTGTCAATGACTACGAGGCGGTGATGGTGATTCTGTATCATCATGTCGGCGGCTTCGCGCAAACTGGCGTTAACGTCAATGGTCAGCGCGGGGTGCATCACATCGCGGACGGTGAGTTTTGCGTCCACGTCATCTTTGACGAATCGCAACAAGTCATATCCGCTGACCACGCCGAGAATTTTTCCTTTGATATCTACGACGAGAACCGAACGCCATCCGGCGGAGGTCATGGCGCGCGCGGCGGAGACGACGGGCGTTTTTCCGCGACAAACTAAAATGGCGTGAGACATCGCATCGCCGACAGTTTCGCGTTTGGTTTTAATTTCATTGGCGATGCTGGCTACAAAATCGGAGAGAGAAATGATGCCGACGGGTTTTTCGTTTTCGACGACTAAAAATCGCGCAACGCCTTTTTGGATAAAGCGTTGCGCGGCTTGGGGCAGGGGAACTTGCGCGTCAATAGAATCAACGGGATGGGACATTAAATCTGCGGCGGTTAATTTTCGCATTGCCGCTAAACTTTCGGAATCTGATGAAAGCCATTCGCCCGCCATTAAATCCAAATCGGTGATGAGCCCAACAATGCGCCCGTCGCGGTCTGTGACAAACAGCGCGTGGACTCGATGTTGATTGAGCAACACGGCAACTTGTCCGAGCGTCGCGTTGGGTTTGCAAGTCATCACGCCGGGGTGCATAAGGTCTTTTACGAGTTGAGTCATTGAACTCCAAAAAAAGCGTCAGGCTAAAGCCGACCTACAGATGCAAGGAATTGAGCGGATTATAATGAAAAAATCAAAAACTTGCAAATTCCTTCAAATTCTTATATAATCCGTCGGATGGGTAAACCTCTAATTCCCGCTCAACGCCGCGAAAAAATTCAGCAATATCTGGCGGCGCATCAAATTATTCGCACGGCTGATTTGTGTGATTTGTTGGCAACTTCCGAAGCGACCGTGCGCCGCGACTTGGAGTGGCTGGAGAAAAAGGGAATTTTGGAGCGCACACACGGGGGCGCGACTTTGAGTCAGCGCGTGATCTTTGAACAGGAGTATCAGCAGCGCGCGCAAAAATTTCCCGAAGAGAAAAAAATGATCGGCGAACTTGCCGCGTCTTTGATCGAAGACGGCGATATTGTTTTTATCAACAGCGGAACGACCGCGACGCAGGTTCTTCAACACGTTCGCCGCGATTCGCGCATTACGGTTTTTACGAATAACGTCAACGCCGCGTTGGAACTTGGCGAGCCTGGCTTTCGCTATTATTTGATCGGCGGCGAATTTTATGCGCGCTCCAATTCCTTAGCGGGGCGCTTTGCGTTGGATAATTTGAATCTGGTCATCGCCAATAAAGTCATTCTCGGCGTGGACGGCGTTTCTTTGAAACATGGCTGCACTGTTCCCACGAATGCCGAAGCCGAAGTGGTGCGCCGCATGATTGACAGAACAAAGGGGAAAGTCATCATCGTTGCGGATCATAGCAAATGGGGCGCGGTGTCCAACTTCCCTGTGGCGAATATTGACGAGGTAGATAAGTTGGTCTCCGATAAAGGCTTTAGCGCCGAAGCGATAAAAGACCTCGCGGAACATGATGTGGAAGTATT
>JAVHOY010000282.1:6170-7617 GCA_036170295.1 bacterium | reverse complement strand
TTTATCCAAACATTTTCCCCATTCCTCTGCCTCCCGTTTTTTGAAACATTTTCATCATCTTCTGCGCTTCGCGGAATTGTTTGACGAGGCGGTTCACGTCTTGCACTTCCATGCCGCAACCGGCTGCGATGCGACGACGACGCGATGCGTTCAAAAGATCGGGGTCGCGGCGTTCTTTGAGCGTCATCGAATAAATAATGGCTTCTGATTGTTTGAAGGATTTTTCCGCCAGCGCCGGGTCAATACCGCGCGCGGCTTTGCCCATATCGCCGGGCAGCATTTCCATAATCTGCGCGAGCGGTCCCAATTTTTTTATTTGCTTGATTTGCTCGAGCCAATCCTCCAAAGAGAGTTGACCCTTCATCATTTTTTGCGCTTGCTTCTCCATATCTTTGCCATCGTAAGCGGCTTCGGCTTTTTCGATGAGACCGATCATATCGCCCATGCCCAAAATGCGAGAGGACAAGCGCGAAGGATCGTACGTTTCAAGCGCGTCGAGTTTTTCGCCCGTGCCGATAAACTTGATGGGAATGCCCGTGACCGAGCGCACGGAGATGGCTGCGCCGCCGCGCGAATCGCCGTCCATTTTAGTGAGAATTAAACCCGTGAGATTAATGGCGTCGCGGAAACCCTGCGCGATGTTCAACGCTTCTTGACCAATCATCGAATCAATCACGAGCAGAATATCTACGGGATTAACATTCGCGGCGATGGATTTCAACTCTGCCATCAATTCCGTATCCAGTTGCGAACGTCCGGCAGTATCCACGATGACCAGCCCAAAGCCGCCCTTCTCGGCTTTATCTACCGCGCGTTTGGCAAGTTGCGGCGGCGTGAGCGACGTGTCCGTTTCGACTTCAACGTCAATGCGCTGACCCAGTTGCTGCAACTGTTGAATAGCCGCCGGACGATATGGATCGCCCGCGACAAGCAACACGCGCTCGCCTTTAGATTTCATCAGCCGCGCAAGTTTGCCTGCGGCGGTAGTTTTGCCCGCGCCTTGCAAACCGACCATCATAATGACGCGCGGTTTGGGTCCCGTTAAATTTAATGGAGCGGGTTCGCCAAGCGTGGCGACGAGCTCTTCATTAACAATTTTGATGATTTGCTGACCGGGATTTAACGCCTTTGAAACTTCCGCGCCGATTGCGCGTTCGCGTACGCGCGCGATGAATGTTTTGACTACGCTAAAATGCACGTCCGCTTCGAGCAGCGCCAGGCGCACTTCTTTCATCGCGGCGTCTACATCCGCTTCGGAGAGTTTTCCGCGTTTGCGGAGTTGATCGAAAATTTGATTGAGTCTTCCAGTAAGAGTTTCAAACATGAAGAAAAATGCTCCAGTGTAAAATTTATTCGGCAATCGAAATTAGATTTGTGGGAGAGCGAAGGTTTTATCAGCGCCCAAAAAATAATTGAGCGGCAATGATAGCGCTTCCATTGATTTGCG
>JAVHOY010000282.1:0-6070 GCA_036170295.1 bacterium | reverse complement strand
ATCGTCAACGACAAAAAAGAAATTTTTGGCTGGGCAATGTATGACTGGGCAAATTCCGCATTTAGCACAACCATTGGCACAGTGTTTCTGGGTCCGTATGTGGCGAGCTTGGCGCGCGCGGCGGCGGCAGCGGCGGGGACGGCAACCGTTCCGTTTTTTGGAATTCCCGTCGCGCCTGATTCCTTCCTCCCTTATTGCATTTCATTTTCCGTTGGGATGCAAGTGCTATTCCTGCCCATTCTCGGCGCCATTGCGGATTATTCCCATCTGCGAAAACGCATGATGCAAATCTTCGCGACCATCGGCGCGTTTGCGACCATTTTGATGTTCTTCGTCGGCGGCGGATTATGGTGGCTGGGCGGTTTGCTCTTCATTGTTGCGAACCTCGCTTTCGGCGCGTCAATGGTTTTCTACAATTCATATTTACCTGATATTGCCAGCGAAGACGAGCGCGACCGCGTCTCATCTTATGGTTGGGCAATGGGTTATTTAGGCGGCGGACTTTTGCTGGCGCTTAACTTAGCCTTCTATACATTCAGCGACGCGATTGGCGTACCCGGCGATGTGGCAGTAAGAATCAATCTTGCATCCGCAGGCGTTTGGTGGCTGGGATTTTCATTTATCACATGGAGAAGATTGCATCCGCGTCATGCGGCGCATTCCCTGCCCGCCCATGAAACGTATGCGAGCATCGGCTTCAAGCAGCTACGCAAAACCATCGGCGAGGTTAAACATTTTCCCGAAACGATCAAATTTCTTGTGGCTTACTTTTTATATAACGACGGCATTCAAACCGTGATTGCGGTCGCCTCCACTTTTGCCGCCGCGCCGCTGATTCAAGGCGGGCTTGAACTTGGACAATCCACTTTAATCTCGGTCATCTTGATGATTCAATTTGTGGCATTCTTTGGCGCGTTGTTCTGGGGAAAACTAGCAGGCTGGATCGGCGCGAAACAATCGGTGCTTGTCAGCCTTGTGATTTGGGCGGGCGTAGTGATTTACGCGTATGGCGGATTGAAAGGCGAAAGCGCAACCGCGCAATTCTTCGTTCTTGGAATTTTCATTGCCATTGTGATGGGCGGCTCGCAAGCCATCAGCCGCAGCCTCTTCGCGCAGATGATTCCCAACGGCAAAGAAGCGGAATTCTTCTCGTTCTATGAAATCAGCGAACGCGGCACTTCATGGATTGGACCGCTGGTGTTCGGTTTGGCAAATCAATTATTTGGGAATTTGCGCTACGCGATTCTCTCTTTGATATTCTTCTTCATCGCGGGTTTGATTCTGCTCCCCTTTGTAAATGTGACCCAAGCCATCGCGGACGCGAAAAAGTACGAAGCGTAAGTAAAATAACAAATGGAAATAAAAAAACAGCGCGGCTTGCAAGCCGTGCTGTTTTTATTTTGTCACGCGCATCGGCAGATTGTAGATTTTTTGCTGCTTATATTTCTTCTCGATCAAAACCAACTTGTAATTCGGCGCTTCGCCGATAAATGAAATCTCAAATTTTGGCAGAGCGTTTTTGTTGACGGCGGTGAAGAAACGCTCTTTTGCCAAATTCACGATCACGCTCAAAACTTGGTCTCCCATTTTTGCTGCGTAGACCATGCCGCCGTTGGCAACATAGACTATAAATTGATTGTTAGGTCCCGCCGCATATACGCCTTTCGCAAATGGACCGAGATCGTATTCCAATTTATCTTCGCAACGGAGAATATGCAACATATCGCCCTTATCGGTGTCGGTCTTGGTAATTATAACGGGGCATTCCATCCAACTGGGCGTAGCGGTAGGGGAGGGCGCATAAAAAAGCGTGAGCGTCGGCGTGCGCTGCACAATCGCCAGCGTGGCGGTGGATTCATAAAAAAGCGTGACCGTTGGCGTGGGCTGTATCGCCGTCACAGTCGGCGCGGCGGATGGCGCTGGCGCGGAGGCGGCGGCTTTGGTAAGGATCATCTGCAAGGCGCCTGAATCTGGCGTTGCGCTTGCCGCAGGAAGATTACAAGCTCCCAACACAAAAAAACCTATGGCAAATAAGAGAATTAAGTATCGTTTAGACTGCATAATGCCTCTTGATCCAAATAATTTCCTAGTCGAGAATCGCTCATCGTCTGAAAAAAATTATAGCGCCAAAAAATATACGCCTCTCTTTGACGTTTGCAATTTCCTGCGCTATACTGGATTGGTCGGTTAGTCTTTATTCAAGCGCTCGCGACTAAAAGACTGGCGACTATATAACTATAAGACTAATAAGGAGTCCCCCAATGGCAAAGTTCAAACTCACCTACGCAACCATGTTCAACCCGCCCGAAGAGCTGCACACAGGCTTTGATAAAGCCGTGCAAAAACTCAAAGCGAATATGGGCAAAGAATATGGCATGTTCATCAACGGCAAGGACGTGTTTGCCGACGAGAAATTTGAAGACCATTCGCCCGTCAATACCGACTGGGTGTTAGCGGTCATGCAAAAGGGAAACGCCGCTCACGCGCAGATGGCGATTGACGCGGCGCGCAAAGCCTTCCCGATGTGGAGTCATACTCCGTGGCAGAAGCGCATCGCGTTGCTTCGCAAAGCCGCGTCGCTGCTTGAAAAACGCATCTTTGAATTGGGCGCGGGTATGGCGTTGGAAGTCGGCAAGAACCGCATGGAGTCTTTGGGCGACGTGCAAGAAACCGCCGACCTGATTTATTATTCCTGCGCTGAAATGGAAAGGAACAACGGCTTTGTCGTCGAGATGGGCAAAGACCCGCTGGTTGGGTTTGACGCGCGCAACGTTTCTGTGCTTCGTCCTTACGGCGTGTGGCTGGTGGTTTCTCCGTTCAACTTCCCCTTCGCGCTGACCGGCGGACCTGCGGGCGCGGCGCTTGCGGCAGGCAATACGCTCGTGATGAAACCCGCGACCGATACCGCGTGGATTGTGCGCTTGCTCGCGGATTGTTTCCGCGACGCGGGCATTCCCGACGGCGTGGTGAACTTCGTGACAGGTCCCGGCTCCACGCTGGGACAAGCGCTTGTGGACAGCAAAGAATTAGACGGCGCAACATTCACCGGCTCGTTCGCGGTGGGCATGAAGATGTATCAAGATTTCGGCAACCGCAATTATGTGCGCCCGCTTGTTTTGGAACTCGGCGGAAAAAACCCCACGATCGTTTCTAAAAACGCGAATTTGGAACATGCCGCGCTTGGAATTGTGCGCTCGGCGTTTGGTCTGCAAGGACAGAAATGCTCCGCTAATTCTCGCGTGATTGTTGAGGACGCCGTTTACGACGAATTGATTGCGCGTCTCAAAGATACCGCCGAGAAATTAGTGATCGGCGACCCAACCGATCGCGCCACTTATAACGGTCCTGTCATCAATAAAAATTCTTACAACGACTTCAAAAATTTCACCGAAGAGATTAATCAAGCGGGCGGAAATTTTCTCACCGGCGGTCATGTCAAATCAGGCGGCATGTACGATAAAGGTTTCTACTGCGAAAATACCTTCGTCACCGACTTGCCTTTTGAACATCGCTTATGGAAACAAGAAATGTTTGTGCCGATTACAACCATCGGCAAAGTGAGCAACCTTGACGCCGCCATGAGCATTGCCAACGACGTGAACTACGGTTTGACTGCCGGGTTCTATGGCTCGCTCAAAGAAACCGAATGGTTCTTCGATAACATCCAAGCAGGCGTGACGTATGCCAATCGTCCGCAAGGCTCGACAACGGGCGCGTGGCCCGGCTTCCAACCCTTTGGCGGCTGGAAAGGCTCAGGCTCCAGCGGCAAAAACGGAGGCGGTCATTACTATGTTCCGCTGTACATGCACGAGCAGATTCGCACATTAATCAAGGTTGCCAAGCCCGCGCCAAAGAAAGCCGTCAAGAAAGTTGTTAAGAAAAAGTCTGGCGGCAAAAAGTAAACAGGTAAACACGCCCCTTTCAGAGATAATGGAAGGGGGGTTGCCTAATCCCTCACCCTAACCCTCTCCCAAAGGGAGAGGGTTAGGGTGAGGGAGAATTTTTCGTAACGTCAGTTAATCAAGATAAAATAACTCTATGGATAACGACGACTCATTTCCTGTACGTATAGGGATGTTCTTCTACGTTATTGGCGGAGGAATATTTATTATTTTCATCGCCTCCGACTTCGCCCAAAAAGCGGACTTTGATTATTTCTTCGTATCGCTTGTGTTGTTCGGAGTCGGCTGGATGTTTCGACGCGAGAAAAAACCGCCGCCGTCGGCAAATCGTTTTGCGTACATCAAGAATTATCGCGAAAATCAAAGAAAGAAAAAAGCGGAAAAACAAAAACAAGCCGCAGAAAAGAAGAAGAAAAAATAATGTCCAAACTCATCGCGCTCAAAAAAGCAATTTCAGAATTTGTGAACGACGGCGATCTTGTCTACGCCGCAGGCTTCACGCATCTCATCCCCTTCGCCGCAGGACATGAGATCATTCGTCAAGGCAAAAAGGATTTGATCCTCGCGCGCGCCACGCCAGACTTGATCTACGATCAAATGGTCGCGGCGGGCTGCGCGAAGAAAGTCATCTTCTCGTACATGGGAAATCCCGGTGTGGGGTCGCTTCGCATTATCCGCGCGGCAATTGAAAAAGGCGAACTCGAATGGGAAGAATATTCCCACTTCGGCATGATCACGCGTTTGCAAGCGGGCGCGGCGGGCTTGCCATTCCTGCCGATGAATCAAAGCGGCGCGACAGGTCTTGAACAAGTCAATCCATTAATAAAACGCATCCCTGATCCGTACGGCGGCAAGGACGTTATCGTCGTGCCTGCGCTCAATCCCGATGTGGCGATTGTCCATGTGCAACGCGCCGACAAAAACGGCAACGCGCATCTGTGGGGCATCATCGGCGAACAGAAAGAAGCCGCGTTTGCCGCAAAGAAAGTCATCCTCACCGCCGAAGAAATCGTGGACGAGTCCGTCATCCGCTCCGATCCGAATCGCACCATGATTCCCGCCATCATTGTGGACGCGGTTTGCCATGTTCCTTACGCCAGTCATCCATCGTATTCGCAGGGATATTACGACCGCGACAACGAGTTCTATCTCGCGTGGGATAAGATTAGCGAATCAAAAGAAAGCGTCAAAGCGTATTTGGATGAATGGGTTTACGGCGTAAAAGATCGCGCAGAATATTTTGAAAAACTTGGCGCGAAAGTTCAAAAGCGTCTCAAGGTCAAGCCGCTGTATAGCGAAAAAATCAATTACGGGAAATATTAGGCAAGCACACAAGTAGACAGGTAAACACGTTTGATGAACGATATTCCAAACTTCAACTATGGCGGCAGCGGCGCGCCGTTGCATTTTTTACACGCCAACGGCTATCCGCCCGATTGCTATAAGCCATTGCTCGATCTTTTACAAACTCAATATCATGTCTTCGGGATGAAACTCCGTCCGCTATGGAAAGACTCGCGCATAGAAGACCTCCACGATTGGAGTCCGTTCAGCGATGATTTGCTGCGCTTTCTTTCTGACCGCGATACTGCTCCTGTGATTGGGGTGGGGCATTCCATTGGCGCGATCGTTACCCTGCGCGCCGCGCTGCGCGACCCAAGCAAATTCCGCGCGTTGATTTTGCTTGATCCAGTTTTATTCGCGCCGTCCTTTTTAGCGATGTGGAATCTTGTCCGCGCAATTGGATTGGGCAATAAGTTACATCCCAAAATTCAAGGCGCATTGAAACGCCGCCGCGTCTTTGATAATTTAGATATGGTCTTTCGCGGCTATCGTTCGCGCAGCGTTTTCAAATATGTCAGCGATGAAAATTTGCGCGCATACATTGCGGGCATGACTCGGCAAAAAGCGGACGGCGGTTACGAGTTGATTTATTCTCCTGAATGGGAGTCGCACATCTACTTAACTGGCTTGCGCGATTTTGATTTGTGGCGCAATCTGCCAAACCTTAAAATCCCCACGCTGATCATTCGCGGCGCGCAGACCGATACGTTTTTGGAAAACGCGGCGAAACTTGTAATCAAGAAAAATCCAAACATCAAAATACAAACGCTGGACAATGCCACTCACATTCTGCCGCTTGAACATCCGCAAGAAGTATTTGAGAG
>JAVHOY010000281.1:5407-7628 GCA_036170295.1 bacterium | reverse complement strand
CGGGAACGTTCTCATTCGCAGGCGCGCGGACAAGGTCAATAGTGCGGCGCGTGGTGTTCAAAACAATGCGGCAATTCTCGCAGCCCTCAAGATGTTTTTCGATTTCTTGGCATAACTCAACGGGCAATTCGTCGTCAATATATTCAGACAACGAGCCCAAAAGCTCTTTGCAATTTTTATGGTAATGGTTGGTCATAGTTTTTCCTTTTGAGACGCGCGCTCGCTATAATAAACAGAAAGGCGCTCGCGTAACGCCATGCGGGCGCGCAATAGGCGGGTCTTGACGTTGGCTTCCGTTAAATTCAAAATCTCGGCTGTTTCTTTTATCGAAACATCTTCAATATCGCGCAGGATAAAAACCACGCGCAGCGACTCGGGTAATTTTTTAATCGCGGCGTCAATTGTGTTTTTGCCTTCGCCTGTCAGCAATTCGTTTTCAGGCAGGATGCTCCAATCTATAAAAGTTGCGGGCATGACGTCGTCGTCCGCATCTTCGGATTGCATGTCTTCGATGCTGATGTTTGATTTCTTGCGGCGGATTTGCATCAGGGATTCGTTTGCCGCGATGCGATACAGCCATGTGGAAACGCTGGAACGTCCCTCGAAATTCGAGAGATGAGTCAACGCGTTTAGAAACGTATTCTGCAGAACGTCTTCCGCGTCCTGCGCGTTGCCGAGCATTTTCAGCCCGAGGCGATAAATCGGCGCGGAATAAATATCCATCAGCCGCGCAAACTCGGCGCGGTCGCCGGCGCGCAGGGCTTCAATCGAAAATTCATAGGTCGTTGAATCAATCATGTTAGATGTTTTTAGCCTCAAAAAGTTGCATCGAAAGTATACATCAAAGACAAAAGCGGATGCAACTTTATTACCTCAAGCGCATCAAAAGAAGGCAAGGCAAAATTTCTTTGGAGAAAATATGGAAAAAATATTGAACGAACAAATTGTTGGGCAGATCAAGCAGGCGTTTGCCGATTTGGTTCACCCTGTCCAAATTCTTTTTTTTGGCTCAAAAGAGAATTGCGATTACTGCGATGAGACGCGGCAGTTATTGAGCGAAATCAGCGCGGTGGATGAAAGGATAAATCTTTCGGCGCATGACCTGAATGACGACGCGGCTCTTGCGGCGCAATATAAAGTGGATAAAGCCCCCGCGATTGTCGTCGCCTCAAAAAATGGCGAGCAGATTATTGATCTCGGCGTTCAGTTTTCTGGAATACCTGCGGGGCATGAATTCGGCACATTGATTAACGACATTATTCTTGCTTCGCAACGCGATTCAGGACTCGGCGCGGCAACCCGCGAATTTTTGAAGAGCCTGACTCAGCCATTGCTGCTTCAAGTCTTTGTAACTCCTACCTGACCGCATTGTCCGCGAGCCGTGTTGCTCGCACATCAAATGGCAATGGAAAACCCAACCATGATCCACGCGGAAGCGCTGGACGCAATGGAATTTTCCGAACTCTCGCAACGTTTCAATGTTCAAGGCGTTCCGCAAACTGTGATCAATTCGGGCGGCGGAGTTGTCGTGGGCGCATATCCTGAGGCGCAAATGTTGGCTGAAATTAAACGCGCGCTTAAAAATTGAAATGAGTTGACCGCATGAAGAAACAGCAGAAATATCGCAAAAAGAGAAATAACAACAAGGCTCTACCAATGATGATCGGCGCTGGTTTGATCTTAATCGGCATTGCTTGGTTTTCCATCTTGCAGGGAACTGGCAAGGCGTCCGCGTCAACTACAGCGGACAGATCAGTTGTGCCAATGGCTGTGAATTATCCTGTCTCAACGCTTGCGCTTGAGAATATCAACGGCAAAAGCGAATCTCTGGAAGATTTTCGCGGCAATGTTTTTCTCGTCAATAATTGGGCGACATGGTGTCCGCCTTGCAAAGCGGAAATGCCGACGCTGGAAAAATATTATGAGACTCATTCAGCGCAAGGCTTTACCATCGTCGCTATCGAAGCGGGCGAGCCGAAGGATCAGGTCGTTCAGTTTGCCAACAGCCTTGATTTGAAATTCCATGTCTGGTTGGATCCCAAAGGCGCTTCGCTAAATGTGTTTAGAAATGAAAATCTGCCGAACTCGTATGTGATTGACCGCGCTGGCATAGTCCGCTATGCGTGGACGGGCGAGATTAGTTTTGATATGTTGGAAAAATTTGTTACGCCTCTGATCGCCGAGAATCATTGAGGCAATTCATTAATTCACCCCGCGCAAC
>JAVHOY010000281.1:0-5307 GCA_036170295.1 bacterium | reverse complement strand
TCTTTTTCTTTGAAGAAGAATTTTAAGGTGGTCTCGTTGCGATCTGAAAGCCAGACTGCGACCATCTCGCCGTTGCGCGCTTCCTGTATAGGCTTGAGGATGATGATATCGCCGTCGTTGACCATCGCGTCAATCATTGATTCGCCTTGTACTTTGAGGGCGAAGAGGTCTTTGCCTTTTTCTTTTGTCGGCATCAACGACATGGCGACGTCAACAGAGTCTTCGGCGGTGAAGGAGTTGAAATCTGAGGAGGGAATGGGGATGGGTTCGCCTGCTTGAATTACGCCGTATAGCGGCACGCGGAATATATCGCCAAGCGGAGTTGAATTGGTCAAGCGCACACCGCGCGAAATCTTACGGTCGCGCTCAATATTGCCCGATTTTTCAAGCTGGTCAAGATAGTAATTGACAACCGAAGTGGATGAAATATCGCAAAACTCGCCAATCTCACGAATTGAGGGCGGGTGTTTACGCTCGCGCTGATAGCTTGCGATGAAATCAAGAATTTTTTGGTGGCGTTCGCCCAGTCCTTTGCTTTTCCGAACCATCATCATTTTAAGCCTCCTGAGCTTGTTCTTCGCTCATTTGTGCTATGAATAATACCCGAACGCTTGTTCTGTGTCAAGGATTTTTGCCAACGGGATTAAGGCTTTCTCAGAGTCAAGAAATCTTAACGCGAATTATGCGAGAAGATGAAAGACGCGAATTTTTTTAATGGCGGCTAAAATTATTGACAATTGTTCCGTCTCGCATGTATAATACCGCTCGCTTCTGCCCCAGAGGTTTTAACTGGGGCGGTTGTTTGTAAATCAACCCAGCTTCCCCGCAACTCGGCGTAGAGTGTAAGAACTCCGCAGGGTATGCGGCGAAGTGAATGACTGGAGAATCATAAAATGAGAATTGCTATCGTTGAAAGCGGCGGGAAACAATATCGCGCCGTCGAAGGCTCTACCATTGACGTAGATCGCCTTGCCTATGAAGTGGGCAAAAGTTTTGATTTTGAGCGCGTCATGCTGATGGCTGACGAAGACGTTGTGATGGTCGGCACACCCACGGTCAGCGGGATTAAAGTCTCCGCAACGGTGGTTTCCCACATCAAAGGTCCCAAAGTCATCTCGTTCAAATATCGCCCGAAGAAACGCATCCGCGTGAAGGGCGGACATCGCCACTTCTATACGCGCTTGATGATTGATTTCATCGGCAAGCCCGGCGAGGAACGCAAGGTTGAGGCGAAGCAAGAAGTCGTCGCTGAAGTCGAGCCCGTTGCGGCAGTTGAAAAAGTAAAAGTTGAGAAGCCGAAGAAAACTTCGGTTAAGAAAGATGCGGTAAAGAAACCTGCCGCAACCAAGTCTTCGACAACGAAGAAGACTGTTAAGAAGTAGAGCGAGGTAGAAATGGCACATAAAACAGGCGGCGGGTCAACCCGCAACGGTCGCGACAGCAACTCCCAGCGTTTGGGCGTAAAGCGTTACGCCGGTCAATTTGTTCTTTCTGGCAATATTCTTGTTCGCCAACGCGGCACCAAGATTAAGCCGGGTATTAATGTTTTAGTCGGCAAAGACGATACTCTCTTCGCGATTGCGGATGGAGTTGTGATGTTTGACGTTATTCGCGGACGTAAGCGCGTGAACATCGTTCCTGCAGAGGTTGAGTAATATGAAAGCAGAAATTCATCCTACAGTTTTTGAAGCGCAGGTAACCTGTGCGTCTTGCGGAAAAACGTGGGTCACCACTTCCACGAGAAAAGAATTACGCATTGACGTTTGCTCGAATTGCCATCCATTCTTTACGGGCGAATCGGCGCGTCTGATAGACGTTGAGGGTCAGGTGGATCGTTTCTATAAGAAACTTTCCGCCCGCCAAACTTATGTGGAACAGCAGAAGTCGAAAGAAGAATCTTTGACCTCGACGGATCGCTCTGTGGAAGATATCGCGCTTACGCCGCGCGCAACCGACGCGCTTAAGAAGGCTGGCATTTTATCCATTGGTCAGATGCTGGCGAAACTTGGCGAAGGCAATGCCGCTGTGTTAGAGATCGCTGGCTTTGGTCAATCTTCGCTTACCGCCGCTAAGAAGAAATTACGCGCAATGGGATTTGAAGTTCCTGAAATTCCCGACGCTCCGAAACCGCCTAAGGCTGCGAAGGTTGTCGCTGAAGAAACGTCAGCCGCCGAAGCAGGCGAATAGGATTTTATTCGTTTCTTTGTCAGGTAAAGATTTATCAGTTAAACTAAACAGGCAGATGCAAAAGCGTCTGCCTGTTTTTCTGTTTTTATTTATGTCATTGCGAGGGCGCTCTTGGTTTTGCCCGACACTTGCGCCGCACTGCGTTTGGTGCAGTGCAGGTGAGCAATCTCTGCGCAAGAATGGGATTGCTTTGCCGCCAAGGTACAAGAGCGGCGGCTCGCAATGACGAGAGGTTTTATGCGCCATACACACGGTTCAATAGAAGTCATCTGCGGTTCGATGTTCAGCGGCAAAACCGACGAACTCATCCGAAGGCTGGTGCGCGCCACCATCGCAAAACAAAAAGTTCAAGTCTTCAAGCCCGCCATTGATATTCGCTACGCAGTGGAAAAAGTCGCTTCGCACGCTGGTTTGACTTTCGACGCGATGCCCGTTGTGAACGCCGCCGAGATCCGCGCCAAATTGAACCAAGATACAACTGTCGTTGGAATTGACGAAGCGCAATTCTTTGACCTTGAAGTGGCGTCTGTCGCGCAGGAATTAGCCGCGCGCGGAGTCCGCGTCCTCGTTGCGGGTCTCGATACCGATTTTCGCGGCGAGCCGTTTGGCTTTATGCCCATTCTCATGTCTATCGCCGAACACGTCTCGAAACTCCACGCAATCTGTATGGTTTGCGGCGACGAAGCCTCGCGTACGCAAAGACTAATCAACGGCAAACCTGCGCGTTACGACGACCCCATCGTGATCGTCGGCGCCGCCGAATTGTATGAAGCGCGTTGCAGGTTGCATCACGAAGTTCCAAGATAGCGCGCGTTTACTTGGGAATTTCATTTGGGTCATAAGGCGTGACCTGATAGACGTAATAATTCAACCAATTTGCGTACAACAGGTTCGCATGTCCGCGCCAGCGAACGTTGGGCGTTTGCGTCGGGTCGTCGTTGGGATAATAATTTTTAGGGACATTGATCGGCAAACCTTTGGCGACGTCGCGATCATACTCGGCTTTGAGCGTCAGCGGATCATACTCAGAATGTCCGGTGATAAAAAGATTTCGTCCGTCTTTTGTGCCGACGATATAAACGCCCGCGTCATCCGACTCCGCGAGGATTTGCAACTCGTCCACTTTCTCAATGTCGGCGCGGCGGATTTCGGTGTGGCGAGAATGCGGCGCGTAGAAAATATCGTCGAAGCCGCGCAGCAGTCTCGCGGTCGTAGAAAGAACGCGGTGCTCAAAAACGCCGAACATCTTTGCGGGCAGATCATATTTGGGAATCCCGTAGCGATGATAAAGCGCGGCTTGCGCTCCCCAGCAAATATAAAAAGTAGATTCGACATTCGCTTCCGCCCAATCCATCATTTGGACGAGTTCGTTCCAGTAATCCACTTCTTCAAATTTCATTTGCTCGATAGGCGCGCCCGTGACAATCAGCCCGTCAAATTTTTCGTTTTTGATTTTTTCAAACGTGACGTAATGTTCCAGCAAATGATCCGCGTCGGTGTTTTTCGATTCGTGCGTGGCGGTGTGAACGAGCGTAATCTCCACTTGCAGCGCGGAGTTGCTCAACAATCTCAACAACTGCGTCTCTGTCGAAATTTTTGTGGGCATAAGATTTAGAATCGCGACGCGCAGCGGACGAATATCCTGACGCGCCGCGCGGTCTTCATCCATGATGAAAATATTTTCGCGCTCTAAAGTTGCGCGCGCGGGCAGGGTGAGGGGAATTTTTACAGGCATGGGAAGAGCAAGGATGAATTCAGAAGGATGAAGGATAAATTTTGGTCGCTCCTTCATCCTTCATATTTCATCCTTCATCCTTTCTACTGAAGCGCTTGATCCAAATCCCAGAGAATATCTTCAATCGTTTCGATGCCAATGGACAGGCGAACGAAATCGGGACTGACTCCCGCGCCGATCTGCTGCTCTTCGGTGAGTTGGCTGTGCGTGGTGGTGGCGGGATGAATAGCAAGACTCTTTGCGTCGCCGACATTGGCAAGGTGGCTGAAGAGTTGCAAGCTCTCAATAAATTTTTTGCCCGCCTCCGCGCCGCCTTTAACGCCGAAGCCAAGAATTGCGCCCGCGCCTTTGGGTAGATATTTTTTCGCGCGGTCATAATCGGGATGACTCTTCAAGCCCGGATATTTGACCCAGCTCACTTTAGGATGCTTCTCCAAAAACTCCGCGACGGCTTGCGCGTTTTGAACGTGACGTTCCATACGAATGCTGAGCGTTTCGATTCCTTGAATGGTCTGCCAGCTATTGAACGGAGACTGGCATCCGCCGATGTCGCGCAAAACTTGCACGCGCGCTTTGATTGCAAACGGAGGAAGCCCCGCGCCGACCAAATCCGCGTAAACTAAACCGTGATACGAAGGATCGGGCGCGGTGAAATTATCAAACTTGCCGCTGCGCCAATCGTAATTTCCGCCGTCCACGATGATGCCGCCGATGCTTGTGCCATGTCCGCCGATGAATTTGGTGGTGGAGTGCGTGACGACATGCGCGCCCCATTCAAACGGGCGAAAGAGATACGGCGTGGCGAAGGTGTTGTCAATCATTAAAACAAGTTTATGTTTCTTAGCAATCTCCGCGACTTCTTCAAATGGGAAGACGGAAATATCGGGGTTGCCCAAAGTTTCGCCGTAGATAATTTTTGTGTTGGGTTGAATCGCGGCTTCAAAATTCTTCGGGTCGGTAGGATCGACAAAAGTAACGTTGATTCCTAATCTGGGCAATGTGTATTTGAATTGGTTATACGTCCCGCCATATAAACGCGACGATGTGACGATGTGATCGCCCGCGCTGCAAAGCGTGAAGATGGCTTGCGCCTGCGCGGCGTGACCCGAACTTGCGGCGAGCGCGGCGACTCCGCCTTCAAGCGAAGCGATGCGCTGCTCCAAAACATCGGTGGTCGGATTCATCAAGCGCGTGTAAATATTTCCCAGTTCCTTAAGCGCGAATAAGTTGGCGGCATGTTCCGTGCTTTTGAATTGATAACTCGTGGTTTGATACAAAGGCACGGCGCAGCTTCCCGTAGTGGGATCAACGGTATAGCCCGCGTGTAACTGGCGGGTGGCGAAACCTAACTGACGATCTTTGATTGTGGACATGAGTTTTCTCCT
>JAVHOY010000280.1:0-1687 GCA_036170295.1 bacterium | reverse complement strand
AAGTTGTCCTCGTTTTTGTAGACGATCTTGATGTTGCTTTGCCCGTCGGAGCGAATCATGTAACCGATGATTTGGCTATGAAAGCCGTAATCCGATTTATCCCCATTCATGCGGATTTCCGCGCCGGGCGCGAGAATGGTTCCGCGAATGGAGGAGTCTTTGCCAAGATTAAGAGTGACGGGGAAGCGATTATCTATGGGCAGGTAGAACAGCAACCCGGCAAAGTCTCCGCTCGCGGGGGCTTTTAGGTTGATTTTGCCTTGCCCGTCAATGCGTAACTCGCCGCCTTCAATTTTTATGATGACGTTCTTGCCTTCCAGAGAATCTTCTCCTTTAATAATAAAGTCGGTGTCTGTGATGCAATAAACGCCCGCCTCTAAAAATTGCACTCCCATTGGCGGAAAGGATTCTTTTTGAGACCAACTGCCGGAGCTCATGGTTTTGCCGTCGGGTAATATTTCGGCGGCTTTGTGGCAGCCTAACTTTGGCATAATGAACGGCGGCGGATAGGCGCGCGCGGTACTGCCGGTTAAGACTGGAAAGGGCGTAATCAACTGCGGCTTTTGTATATCCGCGCCGCCGACGATTTTGACATTGTAGCCGTCTTCGAGGCGGATGCTGCCATTTCCATTTTGCGTCAGCGCGCAATCAGGATTATTGGAGTTGACAAAAATTCCGCCGCCGCTGACGCTCAGGGTAGATTCTCCGTGAACCCAAAACGCTCGCTTGTCTTGACAGTCGCTGGTCGGCGCAAGGCTGATCAGCGCGTCGCCGTTTAGAATCGCGCCAAGTATCGAATTTTTTGCGCGCGCAATCGTTTCGGCTCTGACCGTGATCTGATTGATTCCAACCACGCTTCCAAAGTATGTAGGGACATGCTCTGTGATGATGACTTGAATGTATTCTATGTCTTTCGCATACGCGCCGCTGATGGGCGGACTGTAAACTTGTACGATGTTGCTTTTCCCGTTGTTATCAAAGCCGCTGACTTTTGCGATCGCGTACGTTTGGTCAACCCATGTAGTTTGACTAACGTCTCGAACGCGCGCTAACGCTCCGCCTAAGGCTGCGGAGTCCGCTGCGTTTTGGACATTGCGCTTCTCGACAAAAGCGCGACCGCCGTCTACTGCGAGGGCGGTCATGCCAATCAAACCGATGATGGCGAAGACGATCATAATGATGGCTTGACCGCGTTCGGAACGTTCAAAGATTTTTATGAGTTCCTCTTATTTATGGCGGCGGACAACGCGGAGTTAAGATCGTGTTGGTTACGCTGGCGCCTAAAGGGATTGTTGTGTGCCCGATCATCTCCGCGACGAACGGAAAGGTGATTGGGTGGCTAAAGGTGACGGTCACTATAACGGCATTTGGCACACCACTCACCGAGGAGCCTTCGCATGATTTACCGTTATTGAATGCCACAGCAACATTGCCGGTTGTGAGTTGCAAAACATCGTTTGCCGCAGCAACCGCGTGCCATTGAATTCCGCTTGTATCCCCCGCATTGATCGAAGCGTACACTGCGGCTTCCTGCGCCGCGTCGCGGATGGCGACATATTGAAAGAGCGCTATGCCAAATTCGACTGCGCCGGTTAGCAGCGTAACCAAAATGACTAGACTGACCGCGATCTCTACCAGGCTTTGTCCGCGTTCAGTGGCGCGATGGGGAAACGATAATTTTTTCATA
>JAVHOY010000279.1:0-7671 GCA_036170295.1 bacterium | reverse complement strand
AGCGAATTACGATTTAGAGAATCTACAGCGAGTTTGGAGAGCGTCTGTAAGCGACACGAGCGAGGTGTAACGAATATTTTTTATAATGGGGCTAACCTATAAATTTCCCGAACTTGACACAATGAAAGCCATGTTCTAAAATAGACCGCGAAGTAAAAATATACGCCCAATCAATATTCGGGTATTACATCCCTTTAGGAGGGTTGGTTTGTCTAAAAATCGTACGCAACAAATGGTAGATCGTCTGCGCGAATTACAGGCGTCCTCGCCTGACATTGAGGCTTCAGCCGTCGTCAGCGTGGATGGGCTGAGTATCGCGTCCGCTCTTCCGCAAGGCGTGGAGGAAGATCGTGTTTCAGCCATGTCTGCCGCTATGCTTTCATTGGGCGAGCGCATTGCAAGCGAATTAGGACGCGGCTCCCTTGAGCAGATTTATATCAAGGGCGCCAAAGGCTATGTGGTCTTAATGTCGGTCGGCGAAGAAGCCGTTCTTACGGCGCTGGCGCGCGAACAAGCTAAACTTGGACTTATTTTCCTGGATATGCGTCGCGCCGTTGAAGATTTGACGAAGTTGATTTAGCGGAGTTGTTATGAGCCCTATTCAAAAAAGCAATCTGTACTACCCCAATAAATTTGGCATGATTATCATTAAGTCGTTGGAAGAAGTGATGGGCAAGAATGGTTTGAACGCCATTTTGAATCTTGCTGGATTGAATCGCTACATCGAAAATTATCCGCCCGACAATCTCGATAAGGGTTTTGACTTTTCCGAACTTTCCTCGCTGGGAATCGCTCTGGAGGAAATGTATGGTCCGCGCGGCGGGCGCGGTCTGATGTTGCGCGCCGGACGCGCCACCTTCTCGGACGCCTTGAAAAATTTCGGCGCGCTCGCGGGGGCAGCCGATCTCGCTTTCGTCGTCCTGCCGCTGCAATCCAAACTTCGCATCGGGTTGCCCGCCTTTGCAAAAATTTTTAGTCAACTTAGCGATCAAGAAACTACGGTCGAAGAAAAAGATACCGAATGGATTTGGACGATTCACAAATGCCCTTGCTGTTGGGGACGCACAGGCGCGGATAAACCCGTTTGCTTCATTTCGACGGGTTTGCTGCAAGAAAGCCTAAAATGGGTTTCGGGCGGAAATGAATTCCGCGTCAACGAATCCAAATGCACCGCCGTTGGCGACGCCGTTTGCGAATTCATCGTGCAAAAAGAACCGATCTCCTAATTTACATAAAGGCTGACATGACAGACATCAAGGCTAAAATCCTCATCGTTGAAGACGATCTTGACGTAGCTGAAATGCTGAACGCATATTTTCGCGTTCAGGGCTACGAAGTGTTCACTGTTAACTGGGGCGAAGACGGCGTCCGTTCATGTCAAACCGTTCATCCTGACCTTGTGATTCTGGATATTCGTTTGCCCGATATTGACGGCTATGAAGTTGCGCGTCGTCTACGCAGCGACCGCCGCACAGCCGAAGTTCCCATTATCTTTCTCACCGAAAAACGAGATCGCGCAGACCGCCTTCAAGGACTCGAACTCGGCGCCGACGATTACATTACCAAACCGTTCGATGTGCAGGAATTAAGACTGCGCGTCCGCAACGCGCTTAAACGCTTAAGTCAAGGCTCGTTGACCAATCCTGTCACGGGGTTGCCCGAAGGCGCATTGGTGGACGAACGCCTTTCCGAAGTTTTAGATAAAGACGGCGTCGCGGTCTTATTTATCTCCATTGAGAATATGGATACGTTCCGTGAATCCTACGGCTTTGTCGCCTCCGACGACGTCCTGCGCGCCATTAGTCTGATGATCGTCAACACCATGCGCGAAGTCAGCCGCCCCGAAGATTTCCTTGGACATTTAACCGCCACCGATTTCGTAATTCTTCTGCCGCCTGCAAACCTTGCCGCGTTGGGCGAGAAACTGCGCGCGCGGCTCGATCAATCTATGGAATATTTCTACCCGATCAAAGACCGCGAACAAATGGCAAAACATAAAAATCGTCTCGGCGCAAAATTAGCGGAAGTCGCATCCTTAAAAGGAAAATTCACTTCGCTTGACCAAGTCAAAACGGAGTTGCCGCTTCTCAAGAATTAGGAGTTGATTTGCAAATTACGGTTGTAACGCCGACCTATAACGAAGCGGAGAACCTGCCTAAGCTGGTCTCCGCTTTATTTTTGTTGCCGCTTGACTTGCGCGTCTTGGTTGTGGATGATAACAGTCCCGACGGCACGGGACGCATCGCCGATGAATTGGCAGCCGCGCATCCGCATCGTATGGATGTATTGCATCGTCCCGGCAAAATGGGATTTCGCTCCGCGTACCTAAGCGGATTTCGGAAAGTATTGGAAGCGGGCGCGCAAGCCGTCGTTCAAATGGATGCGGATTTTTCCCATGATCCCGCCGAGATTGTTACGATGGCGAAGTTGATTGAGACGCACGATCTTGTGCTGGGTTCGCGTTACATTCCCGGCGGGGCGGTGGATGAGCGCTGGTCGTTTTGGCGCAAGAGTCTTTCGGGGTTTGGAAATTTTTATGCGCGCACGATTCTCCGCATCCCTTTACACGACACGACCAGCGGTTATCGTATGTGGCGGCGCGAGACTTTGCTGCAAATGCCCTTGCAGCGTGTGCAATCCAGCGGATATGTTTTTCAAGTGGAGATGGCGTACCTTGCATATTGTCTCGGCTTTGATATTAAAGAAACGCCGATCTATTTTGCCGACCGCCGTTGGGGAAAATCAAAAATATCTTTTGATATTCAAGCGGAAGCCGCGTTGCGCGTTTGGAATGTCTTGTGGGGATATCGCGATTTGAAAAAAGCCGGCAAGTCTGCGCGGTTGTAGTTGAAAAACTTTTGCCGCTATATTTGCGCGCTATGGTTCAACGTATTCCTTCAACGGAAGGATCACTGTAAACACACTGCCTTTCCCCGCTTCGCTTTTTAGTTCAATCTTCCCGTTCATAATGGAAGCCAGTTTTGCAACAATAGATAAGCCCAACCCAAAGCCGCTTTGTTTGGCTGACTCAGCGCTGTTCACTTGCTCAAAGGCTTCAAAGACGCGCTTTTGCGCGTCGGCGGGAATGCCCGCGCCCGTATCAATCACTTGAAGCGCCCAATGCGCTTCATCTTGTTTGATAAAGCGCACAGTCACAGAACCTGTTTCTGTGAACTTGACCGCGTTATGCACGAGGTTCATCACGATCTGTCGCAGCCAGAATTGATCGCCGATCAGTTTCTTCGGCAATGCGGGGTCAATGTATTCAATCAGCGCCAATCCTTTTTTATGCGCGTGAAAATTTAACGTAGCCAGCAAAGGTCCGATCACCTCTTCCACATCGAAAGGATATTCCCTTAAGATCGCCTTTCCCGTTTCAATTTGCGCTTGCCCCACTAGATTGTTGATGAACGAAAGCAATTGATTCGCGCTGTCCAGAATTTCTGAGGCAGCCTTTTCCTGCTCGGCGCTGACCGACCCAAACGAGCCGTCCTGAATCATCTCCGCGTAGCCGATGATCGCGCCCAACGGCGAACGCAGGTCGTGCCCAAAACTCGCCAGCAGTTGACTCTTCAAACGACTTGCCTCCGCCATTTGCTCCTGCGCTTTTTTTTGTTCCGTAATGTCGTTGATCAGCAACACGCGCCCGTTCCGCTTTCCGTTTTGATCAATAACCGAGGTCGTTCGCAATTTGAAGGTTAGCGGTTCGCCGGCTAATTCAATGCGAATTTCGCGGTTGATCTCTCCGCGCTGATTTTCATCTTTCCATTCGCTCCACTTTGGCAAGAGAGTCGTAATTTCATGTCCGATTAAGTTGCCCGTATTCTGAAAGATGAACGTGCCGACGGGGTTAATATCCGCAATGCGTTCTTTATAATCCAATACCACTACGCCGTCTTCCATCGCGTTGAATACCGAGCTGTGCGCCACAGGCTGCAAATCCATGAAGCGATAGCGCAAGAAACTGATTGAAAGAAATAGGTTGGTTAAACTCAATGCAATTGGCGTCAAATCCAAAGTAGGCAGCGGATTCAAACCCGTGATGTACATGATGTTTGCCGCCCATGGGAAAACCATCCCCGCCAACATGATGCGCGCCTGACTTCGATATAGACTTTGTCCCCGCATGGCGATTTGAAAAAATAAAAGGGTGGTTGCTGCAATCAAACTATATTGAAAAATCACAACTAGAATAAAAAGATGCCCATGCGTCATCGCCAGCGGACCAAACGCCGCGCCGTTGGTAAATTGGATATGAGACCAAATCTGACCATGCCATTCGTTCGTCAGCGCGGCGACCAAAATTAAACTGGCAAATAACGCTAAAAGAGTCTTGCGCGTGTTTGTCAGCCAGTCGCCATGTCCGCTATAGTGCATAGTGAAAATGAATATGCCCAGCGCTACATAAGAAATGCCGAAATATTCAAGTTTTGCCCACAGGATTTTCTCCGCCATGTTCGCGCGGATTATTTCCAAAACATAGGTCAGCGACCATTCCATAGCGCAACCAACAGAGAGGATCAAACCGTACACTCCCGGCTCAGCGCGCAACTTCCAGATGCGGATCAGGAGTAGGAATCCAACCAAACTCCCCGCCAGCAACATGATGATGTATGCGATGTAGTATGGGTAAGTAACCATAATTTTTTCTTCATTTTAATCCCGAATCTTTTTTTATGCGTTTCAGATTTGTTTTAATTTTGAGGCTTCGCAACTTCTAAACCTTTGGCGTTTGAATCTCAATCCGCGTTGTTTTCATGTACAATTACGCCCATGTCCAAAACCATCAACGTACTTTTTCTCGCGGCAGAAGCCGAACCTTTTGTAAAAGTGGGGGGCTTGGGCGACGTCGCGGGGTCTTTGCCTCGCGCCTTGCGCGCCCTTTCCAACGATGAACTTCAAGTGGATGTGCGCCTTGTTTTGCCGTATCACCCTGTTGTCAAAGCCGATAACCTAAAACCTTTAGGGATTTTTTCTGTTAAGCGCGGCGACGCCGAAATTCAAGCCGAAGCCTTTGAATCTGCGTTGAATGGAATGCCCGTTTACTTCATCAACGGCGACCCGATCCGCGCGAACGGTTCAGTCTATTCTTCAGACGCAAAACTAGACGCGGAGAAATACGCGTTTTTTTCTATCGCCGCGTTGGAACTTCCGCGTCAAATCAACTGGCAGCCCAATGTGATTCACGCCAACGATTGGCATACCGCGTTGAGCGCTTACGTTTCGCTCTCCAAAAGTTGGGAAGCCGGCGCGCAACGAATTGCATCTGTATTGACTGTGCATAACCTGCCCTTCATGGGCGCGGACGCGAGCGCCATTTTAGAAAGTTACGGATTCAAACTTGCGCAAACTGATCTGCCTGAATGGGCGCGTGTGTTGCCTCTGCCTTTGGGATTGTGGGCTGCGGATGCCATCGTCGCCGTTTCGCCCACTTACGCCAACGAAATGTTTACGCCCGAATATGGCTGCGGATTAAATGAATTTTTGCAAACCCGCCGCGAAACTGTCAGCGGAATTTTGAACGGCTTGGATACAGATTCATTTAATCCCGAAACCGATTCCGCGTTGAGCGCCAACTTCAATAGCGTTTCGCTTCCAAGTCGAATTGCAAATAAAACCGCGTTGCAGGAAAAACTTAGATTGCCCTTCACGCTTGAAACGCCGCTGCTTGCGATGGTCTCGCGCATGGATATTCAAAAAGGCGTTGACCTTGCTTTCACCGCGCTCAAAAGTTTGAAGAACTCAAACTGGCAAGCCGTCATCTTAGGCACAGGCGATATTAAACTTGAAGAAGCCGCGCTCAAATTGCAGGAGATTTATCCTGAGCGCGTTAAAGTCATCACTCGTTACGATGCGGCGCTGGCGCGTCAAATTTACGCGGGCGCGGATATGCTGTTGATGCCTTCGCGCTACGAACCCTGTGGACTTTCGCAAATGATCGCCATGCGTTACGGTTGCGTTCCCATTGTCCGCGCGGCAGGCGGCTTGAACGATACTGTCATAAATGGCGTAACAGGATTCGTTTTTGAAAAGGCGCATCACATGTCATTAATGGCGACGATCAAAGCGGCTTTCAAAATATATTCGAACCGCGAAGAATGGCAAACCATTCAACGCGCAGGCATGGCGCAAGATTTTTCGTGGGGAAACTCCGCAAGAAAATATCTCGAACTCTATCAATCCATTATCAAATGAAACGTTCGTCCGGCATTCTTCTTCATCTCACCAGTTTGCCTTCGCCTTATGGCATCGGCGATCTTGGTTCGCAAGCGTATCGCTTTGTGGACTGGCTTTCTTCTACGGGTTGTAAATTTTGGCAGGTTCTTCCGCTGGGACCCACAGGTTACGGCGATTCGCCTTATCAAAGTTTTTCCGCATTCGCTGGGAATCCTTATTTGATGAGTCCCGATGATCTGCTCGCCGATGGTTTGCTTACGCCCGATGATTTAATTCCGTTGCGAGATTTGCCCGCGTAGCGCGTGGACTTCGGTTTGGTCATCCCGCGCAAACTGGAATTGCTGCGAAGCGCCTTCGCGCGCTATCAATCTGCCCCGCAGAATCTCATCGGCGCGTTTGAGAAGTTCCGCGTTGAGCAGGTTGCGTGGCTCGAAGATTACGCGCTTTTCATGGCGCTGAAAGAATCCAACGGCGGCGGCGCGTGGAACGGCTGGGACGAATCGCTGCGCGCGCGAAAAAAATCCGCGTTGGATAAATCGCGCAAAGAACTTGCGGAAATTATTTCGCGTTATGAGTTTTATCAATTTTTATTTTTCCGTCAATGGAATAAATTGCGCGCATACGCAAACGAACGCGGCGTGCAAATCATCGGCGACATTCCCATTTTTGTCGCGTACGATTCCGCCGACGTATGGGCGCATCCCGAATTATTTTATTTAGATAAGCATGGAAATCCCACCGTCGTCGCGGGAGTTCCGCCGGATGGTTTTTCTGCGACGGGACAATTGTGGGGCAATCCGTTATATGACTGGGCGGCGCATAAAAAAGATGGTTATGCGTGGTGGTTGGCGCGTGTGCGTTCGTGTTTGCAGATCTTTGACGTTTTGCGCCTCGATCATTTTCGCGGCTTTGCGGGATATTATGAAATTCCCGCAGCGGATAAAACCGCCGAGCATGGCAAGTGGACGAAGGGACCCGGCAAAGATTTATTCAATGCCATTCAAAACGATTTGAATAAAGAGTTGCCCATCATTGCTGAAGATTTGGGGTTGGTCACGCCCGATGTGATCGAGTTGTTGCAAGCGTTTAATTTGCCCAACATGAAGGTTTTGCAATTTGCGTTTTCCGCGCCCGATAATCCATTTCTGCCGCATCATTACGTTGCCAATTGCGCGGCGTACACCGGCACACACGATAACGACACCGCGCGCGGATGGTACGAATCCGCGCAGCCGCGCGAGCGCGAATTCGCTCAACGCTATTTGCGCGTGGACGGCGGCGACTTCGCGTGGGATTTAATTCGCGCGGCGTGGTCTTCCGTTGCAAATCTGGCTATCGCTCCAATGCAGGATGTGTTAAATCTTGGCAATGAAGCGCGCATGAATTATCCCTCGCGTTTGGGCGGCAACTGGGAATGGCGCATGAGCGCGCGCGACATGAACGATGAATTGGCGGGAAAATTGCGCGAGTTAAATTGGCTGTATGCGCGCTGAA
>JAVHOY010000278.1:0-1708 GCA_036170295.1 bacterium | reverse complement strand
GCGATAACCGCGTGTTGACTCGCGCCGTGCGAATCCATCGTCACGACGACGGGGAAATCCTTGACTTCAATCACCCACAGCGCCTCTGGCACGCCAAATTCAAGTTTGTACACGCCGCGCACTTTCTTCACGGTTTGAGCGATGTATGAAGCCGCGCCGCCAATTGCATGGAAATATACGCCCGGCGTTTCTTGGCAGCCTTTCAAAGTTTTCGGTCCCATGCCGCCTTTGCCGATCACGCCTTTGAGATTGAGATGCTTCATCACTTCGGCTTGATAGGGTTCTTCGCGGATCGAGGTGGTTGGTCCTGCGGCGACAAATTTATAATCCTTCGTGTCGAGTCCCGAAACGACAGGTCCGCAATGATAGATGATCGAGCCGTTCAATAATTTTTTCAATTCATCGTACGCCTGCTGATCGTCGCCTTGCGGCGCGCGCGTTTTTCGGATGAATGTGTCAATCAGCCACTTATGCGCGGCGTCGCGTCCGGTCACCATAATTCCAGAAAGCGCAACCGCATCGCCCACTTTTAAATCGCGGATGGTTTCATCGCTAATTGGGGTTGTTATTGATTTCATAATTCTCCTTGCTAATTACCAATTGCTAATTACGCGTAATTGGTAATTGGTAAATTTTAATCGTAGATCACTTCTGCGCCCTTCACCGTCATCTTGCGGCGGCGATACGCCCAGCACATATAAGAAACGGAAACAAAATACGAAGCGGGCAGTCGGCTTAAGCCGATAATTTTTGTATCCAGCACGGTGGTTTTGCCGCCGAAGCCCATCGGACCGATTCCCATTTCATTGGCTTCGCTCGTCAGGCGTTCTTCCAGCGCGGCAATCTTCGGGTCGGCGTTGCGTGTCCCCATTTCGCTGAGCAAAACTTCTTTGGATTTCACATACGAAGTCCCGCGATCTCCGCCGATCGCCACGCCAAGAATTCCCGGCGCGCATCCCTGACCCTGCGCTTTTTGCACCGCGTCGAGGACGACTTTGCGAACGCCCGCGAGATCGCGTCCCGCGCCGAGCCCATTATCAGGCAGCGAATATTGACGTCCCACGTTTTCGCATCCGCCGCCTTTGAGCATCAACTCGATCACGAGTTCGTCGCCTTCGATTTCTTCAAAGTGAATGTACGGAAAATCGTCGCCGCCCAAATTGTTGCCTGAATTTTTATCGTAGATCGCGTCCACCGCATTGGGGCGCATATAAGATTTTTTCGTCGCATCCGCCAGCGCCGCGCGGATTTGCGCTTTGAGTTGGATGGTTGACCAGCCCAACGGATAATGCACGTTGAAGATCGGTGTGCCGGTATCCTGACAAATCGGCGTGGACTTTGCGCGCGCAAGTTCCACATTTTTGAGGATGGTCTCAAACGCGCCGCGCGACGCGGAACCTGGCGCTTCTTTTTCAATCGATTCGCGCAGCCGCTTCTCAACGTCAGGCGGAAGACTGGTCGCCGTGCGGCGGATCAATTCAAGGATTTCATTGGTTAAATCTCGCATAGGTTGTGCCTCCATTTGTTTTATTGTACGTTTATCAGACGGAATGTCCAGCGCTAAACCTTACCTTCCACAAGGATAAACATCACACAATCCCATTGGTGTAATTGACAGAATCCCGAAACGGAAACACATACGAAAACGCTTTTTCGTCGGACAGGAATTTATCCAAAGTTCCAAAGCGTTTTGTGATTTCCTCCGCTG
>JAVHOY010000277.1:0-7740 GCA_036170295.1 bacterium | reverse complement strand
ATCGCGGCGTATAAATCCGCCGAGTTGGCGTCCAAGTTAACGCAATCTGGCGCTTTAGTAGACGCGATCCTAACCGATGCGGCGAAAAAATTTATTACGCCGCTCGCGTTTCAATCGGTCACGTCGCGTCGCGCTTATGAGAACGCAGATTTGTGGGGCAACGAAGCGCATATCTTGCACGTCAATCTTGGCAAGCGCGCGGATTTACTTGTCATCGCGCCATGCACGGCAAACACAATCGCAAAACTTGCCAATGGAATCGCAGATAATTTATTGACGATTACCGCGCTCGCGGCAACTTGTCCATTATTGATTGCGCCCGCGATGGATGGCGGCATGTTCGATGCGCCCGCCACGCAGGAGAATCTTACGCGATTAAAAAATCGCGGCGCGACTGTGATCGGTCCCGCGCAAGGACGCCTCGCCTCAGGCTTGATCGGCGCGGGCAGAATGATTGAGCCGTCGGAGATTCTCGGTCACATCCGAATCGCGCTAGGACGAAATGGAAAACTCGCGGGCAAAAAAATTGTCGTCACCGCCGGCGGAACTCAAGAAGCGCTTGATCCCGTGCGTGTGATTACGAATCATTCGTCGGGCAAGCAGGGATATGCGTTGGCGCAAGCCGCGCTGGATGCGGGCGCGCAAGTTTGTTTGATTACCGCGCCCGCGAGTTTAACTGCGCCGATTGGCGCGCGCGTGATCAAGGTCAACAGCGCGGAAGAAATGCTCGACGCGGTGTTGGCTGAATCAGCCGATGCGTTGATTATGGCGGCGGCGGCGGCGGATTTCCGCGCGAAGAATGTGGCGGCGGATAAAATAAAAAAACGCGACGGCATTCCGCAGATCGAACTTGAGGCTGCGCCCGATATTTTGAAAGCCGTGTCAAATTTGAATGTAGGCAAGTCGCGCTATCGCGTGGTGATCGGCTTCGCGGCGGAGAGTCAAAATCTGCTTGAAAACGCGCGCGAAAAATTGCAATCCAAGAATCTGGATTTGATCGCCGCAAACGACATATCATCAAGCGACGCCGGGTTTTCAGTGGATACCAATCGCGTGACGTTGTTGTTTGCAAATGGAACAAAAGAAATTTTGCCGTTGATGAGTAAAATTGAAGCGGCTGAAAAAATTATCGAACACATATCAAGGTTGCTGGAGTAACTATGCGCGTTTTAGTCATATCGGATGTTCATGCAAATTACGTCGCGCTTCAAGCGGTCTTAGCGGACGCGGGTCAAGTGGATGAGACCTGGTGTCTTGGCGATCTCGTCGGTTATGGTCCCGACCCGAATGCAGTGGTGGAAGAGATCAGCGAGATTTCCAATTTGACTTGCATGATGGGCAATCATGATATTGCGGTCACGGGTAAGATGTCGTTGGAAACTTTTAACGGAGATGCGCGGCGCGCTTTGCTGTACCATGAAAAAGTATTGACCGCCACCAACATAGATTTTCTGCGGACCTTGAATCAACAGCCAAAAATATGCGGCGACGCGACGCTGGCGCATGGCAGTCCGCGCGACCCGTTGTGGGAATATATTTTGAACTCGCTTTCGGCGCGGGTGAACTTTGCTCATTTCCAAACGCAGCTGTGTTTCGTGGGACATACGCACATCCAAAGCATGTTTGAGTTGATCGAAAAATCGGATCGTGTAAATTTAAGACAGACTGTTCCGAATCAAACGATCAAACTCAACGCTAGGTTGATTCTTAATCCCGGTTCGGTGGGGCAGCCCCGCGACCGCGATCCGCGCGCCGCGTACGCCATTTATGACGCGGAAGAAAAGACATGGACTCCGCGCCGCGCAGAATATGACGTCGCTGAAGTGCAGCGTCATATCCGCGAAGTGGGTTTGCCTGAAAAGAACGCGGTCAGAATCGGAGAGGGATGGTAAACCCCATAGTCTAAAAGACAGCGCGAGAGCTAATAAGGAGTAAAAATGGAAGTCGCAAAAATTGTTAATGTAACGCGCATATTCAAAATTGGACAATTGGAAACGCAAGCCTTGCGCGGCGTTGACCTTACTATTCAAAGCGGGGAATTTACCGCGTTGGTGGGTCCTTCGGGTTCGGGCAAGACTACGCTTTTACAACTGCTTGGATTATTAGATCAGCCGACTGCGGGCGATGTTTTCATTAATGGCAAGGAAGGCGCTCGTCTCAATCGCAACCAACGCGCAGACTTGCGGCGCGGCGCGATTGGATTTATTTTTCAATTTTTCGCGCTCATCCCCACATTGACCGCGTATGAAAATATTGAGATGCCGCTCTTGTTGAACGGCATGAAATCTGCCGAGCGAAAAACGCGCGTGATGGATATGCTCGCCGCCGTCGGGCTGAGCGAGCGCGCGCATCATCGCCCCGATCAACTCAGCGGCGGACAGCAGCAACGCGTGGCGGTTGCGCGCGCGCTTTCGATCAATCCTGCGCTTGTGTTGGCGGACGAGCCTACCGCCAATCTCGATACCGAGAACGGCAAACAGGTAATGGAGATTATGCAAAGCCTTAATAAAAAAATGGGCGCGACCTTCGTATTCGCCACGCATGATCCGCGCGTGATCGGCTATGCCAGCCGCGTTGTCACACTGCAAGACGGTTTGATCGTAAAAGATTCGCAGGGGTAACGTCGGTCTCGACGGGTTTCCACAGAGCAATCGCCAATCTAATTTTGATTTGCGCCGCAGCGAGCCTCGCCAAGTCTTTGAAGTTAAACCTGTGCAAAACATGTGCAGTCTGATAGAATTTGCGACACACAAATTTTCGTCATAACGAGCGAAGCGTGACGAGATGAACATGGAGATCAATAAAAAATGAAAACAATATTTTGGATATTTGTCGTCGTTCTCGCGCTGGTATTATCCGCGTGCGGCGCGTCTGCAACGCCGACAGCCATCCCCACCGTCGCGCTTGACTCGGCGCAGCCTGCCGCGTCCGCTTCAAACAAAGCCAGCGCGTCCGCCGTTGTCGTCCCCGTCAAAAAAGTTGAACTGTCGTTTCCGCTTTCGGGCGCGGTCAAAACCGTTGATGTGATTGAGGGAGATTCAGTCGCTGCGGGACAAACTCTTGTCACGCTTGAAACCGCGATCCTCGAAGCGAAGATCAAAGAAGCGGAAGCGAACGTCGTTACTAAACAAACTCAAGTCGCCTATTTAATTCGCACTGGCACAGATAATGAAAGACTGCTCGCCGCCAAAGCCGAAGTGGATCGCGCGCAATCCGCAGTGGACGTCGCTCAAGCGCAACTCGCGCAGGCAACGCTCATCGCGCCGACGGATGGAACAATTGCAGCGGTTAATATTTCCCCCGCCGAGTTTGCAAACCCCGGTCAAATCGTGATTGTGATGGGCGACCTGACGCGCTTCCAAATTGAGACCACCGACCTCAGCGAAAAAGATGTGCCGAATGTCAAAATTGGTCAAACCGTCGCTGTTCATATTGACGCGCTGGCTCGCGACTTCAACGGCAAAGTTGTAGATATTGCGCGCGTTTCTCAAACCGTCGGCGGCGACGTCGTTTACAAAGTGACTGTCGAATTAAACGAACAACCCGACGGTTTGCGCTGGGGCATGAGCGCCGAAGTGAAAATTGAAACCAAATAGAGAACTTATGATGAAGAAATTTTTTTGGATGATTCTGCCCGCGCTGGTTTTGAGCCTCGCGGCATGTGGGTCGTCCCCCACGCAAGTTCCGCAGCCTACTTCCACCGCGTCGGTTGCGCCAGCGGATATTCTTCTCTCCGATGTTGTCGTCGCCTCAGCCAAAGCGCAACCCGCGCGCGAGTCGCAGATCAGTTTTGCCATCTCCGCGCCTGTTAAGGAAATCTTTGTCAAAGAAGGCGACGCGGTCAAAGCGGGGCAAATCTTAATGACGCTTTATACGCCTGATCTTGAAGGTCAAGTGGCGCAGGCGACGCTGGAAGAGAAAACCGGCGAACTGGAATATTCATACTGGCTTCCGCATCGTTTTGATCGTCCGCCTGAAAGACAGCAACAAGCCAAAGCCGAATGGGATCAAAAGAAAATGGCGTTGGAAACAGCGCGCGCCTTGTTCGCTCAATCTTCCATTTACGCGCCCTTTGACGCGACGGTGATCAAAGTCAACGTTCAAGTCGGCGAGCTGGCGCAAACAGGCAAGGCGGTTATCGCGTTGGCGGATATAGCGCGCATGCAAATCGTTACTACAGATTTGAGCGAACGCGATGCGCCGCGTGTGCGAGTCGGTCAAGGCGTAAATATTTATATTGCCGCGCTGAATGCGAATGTAAGCGGCAAAGTGATTCGTATTTCGCCCCGCTCTGAAACCGTCGGCGGCGATGTGGTTTATCCCGTCACAATTGAACTCGACGAGCCGCTCGCCAATCTGCGCTGGGGCATGAGCGCCGAAGTGAAAATACAAACGAAGTGAAGCGCATAAGAATTACACAAGACGTAAATTTTATCCGCTAACCCGCGCGAATTTTGCGCATGTCCTCGCATTCTTTAAGAATGCGAGGACATTTTTTTATTGAAAACCTTAATAACCTTAAAGAAAATATAAACGATCCATAAAATGTCTTTCGATTTTTTAAGATAAATGTATGTTCAAAAACCTTTACATAAATCAATAGTTAGATACAATGAATATAGTTAAAATATTTTTTTGTATTCAACGACGTTGATTGTGCGATTGTGTTGCGTCAGATCAACGATACGACGCAATCAAATCAAACGACATACGACAAAACATAACGGCAAAGGAAAACACCATGTATATTTGCGTATTATCAAGCGCTCCCGATGAAAACGACGTTCCTTACGACCCATCCTATTACATGAAGGAATATCGCTGGAAGCAGCATCATGTAGGTCCAACGAATGTCAATAAACAAATTCGCGATCTAATGGATGAAGGCGTGGATACGTTTGTCAATCTATGCGACGGCACGCCCGACGACGCGCTTTCAGGCATCGCGCTTGTCCACGCGCTTGAAAAACATAACGCCGCGTTTACCGGCGCCAATTCAAAATTTTTCGATCCGACCCGCGATGAAATGAAGAACGCCGCAAAGAAAGTCTCCGTTCCTACGCCGAATTGGCTCTTTGTCAACCGCGCAGCGGACGCTGAGAAAATCGCAAAGCGTTTGAAATTCCCCATGTTGGTCAAACCGCCGCATGGGTATGCCAGCGTAGGCATTCGCCGCAGCTCGCGCGTCGAGACTATTGAACAACTGCGCGAGCAACTTGCGCTTGAGATCAATGAGTTTGGACGCGCATTGGTTGAAGAATTTATTGAAGGGCGCGAGTTCACTTGCCTGATTGCAGAAAACCCAGACGATCCCAAGAAACCGCTTACGTTCATGCCCGTTGAGTTTATTTTCCCCGCCGGCGAATCTTTTAAACATTACGACATGAAATGGGTTGAATATGAAAAGATGTCTGTGGCTGTGATGGACGACCCCAAGATCCAAAAAACTTTGCGCGAGCAGACCATGCGTGTTTTCAAAGAATTGGGCGGCAACGGTTACGCTCGTTGCGACTATCGCATGGACGCCGACGGCGTGATCTATATGCTGGAGATCAATCCCAATTGCGGAATTTTCTACGCGCCTCACGAGCCGGGTTCGGCGGATTTTTCGCTGCTCAACGACCCTGTGACCGATCATGCGAAATTTATGAAGTTGATCATTCGCAACGCCCACAATCGCCGCGAGCGCATAATCGCTGAAAAGACCGTCAAACGCCCGTCGCGCAAGCGCGTCATTGAAGTCGAGCAGATGGCGTACAGTTAATTTTTCTCCGAGCGTTGAATCGTCATGTTTAATTAAACATGACGATTTTTTTTATAATAGATCTCTTGCAATCGCTCCAATCAATTTGACATAAAATAGCCAATCGTTTATTCTCGTCGTTCAAACTTCAACGAAGCAAAAACTCGACATGAAACGAAACTATATCCTCTTCCTTACGCTTTTATTTGCAACGATCTCTTGCGCTGCGCCGACTCCTGCGCCGAGCGTCGAAGCGCCTTTTGTTTTGCCGACAGACGCGCCTTCGCCCACGCGGATTGTCGCCTTGCCGACGATTGCGCCGACCCCAATTCCCATTTCATTGACCGACATTAATTTCTTAACAAAATTTTCGGACAAGGAATCGGATTGGCAAATTATTTCCGGCGCGATAACGGCGGCGCAGATCAACGCGGAAGTTGCCCGTCAAGAAGGGGAGCAAATCGGCAGAGCCGAGCAAAAGGTCATCAACGGCTTTGTGCGTTCCACCGTTGAAACGGGCGGGCAGGTCTTTCAGGTTTTGCTTCCCGCCGAATTGACAAACGGAAAATTAACAGCGCTGAAAATAAAAAACGTTAAACAGATTCCCGTCTTATCTAGTCACGCCGCGCTGCTGGAAAATTATTTTGCAATCAACTTTCCCAACGTAACGGAGCGCTGGATATTGAACGGCGTTACGGACGCGGATATTAAGTATGCCGCCGCAATTACGGTTACCTGGGCGACAAAGTACGGTCCCTTGCGGATTAGTTATAAAATGTCGGGAAAATATGTCAGCGAAGCGAAAAAGTATCCGGGACAATTGGATTTTCTACGGCGATGTATGTTCGATCAAACCGTCGAACACTTCCTGCCAAACAATAAGTTGGATTTGAATTTGTATCCCGCGCCTGTGGTGGGACTTTCTGGAATTACATCGTACGGCGCAACGGGCGTAATGAAAAGCGACGCTTTTGGATGGACTCCGATGGTTGATTTTGCAAACGCTGAAAGCGGCGCATTGAATGAAATTGGTCGCGTCGCGGACGGAATGGCGATTGAATCAAAAGAAAATTTATCCGAGTTGCAAGCCGCGTTTAATAAAGCGTTCATGCCCGTTTATTGCGTCGAGGCGGCGGTCAATAACTGACGTCGCGCAGTCGCCGCAAAATACGCAGTTACTCTGCGGCGAAAATCTTTTATAGACTAAAATTGAACTTAAGAAACGCTCTCAAGGAACGAAACATGCAAAACTATCAAGACGTGCTCGCGGAAATATTGATCGACTCGGAAAAGTTGCAGGCGCGCATCAAAGAACTCGGCGCGCAAATCAGCGCGGATTATCCCAACGGCGATCTGCTGCTCATCTGTATTTTGCGCGGAGGCGTTCCATTCATGGTTGACCTCAGTCGCAGCATTACCTCGCCGCATAAAATGGATTTCATGGCGGTCTCGTCTTATGGCGCGGGCGCGCGCGAATCAACCGGCTCTGCGCGCGTGACGCTTGATCTGCAAATGGATATTCGCGGTCAGCAGGTGTTGCTCGTGGAAGATATTGTGGATAGCGGACACACCATCGCGTCGGTGCTGAATATGCTTCAAACGCGCAATCCAAAAACGCTCAAAGTTTGCGCGCTGCTCGATAAACCCGAACGCCGCGAAGCGCAAGTTCCAATTGATTATCTTGGCTTTACCATTCCCAATAAATTTGTCTTCGGCTACGGACTCGACCTCGACGAATATTATCGCAACCTGCCTTTCGTCGGCGTGGTGGATTTGGAAAAATATCAGCCGCCCGTTTAACCATACTTGAATATGTTCAATCTCACGCAAATAACAATGCACCGTGGAAAGAGTGTATGACGCAATACTTTTACGTTGATGAATCGGGAGAACCGGGCTTGCATAGCCTAAAGAGATCTCCATATTATATTATTGCGATGGTTCAGATTCGCAATCGCGAGCCAGTTTCCGAACTTGCCGCGCTCAGGAGGGAACTA
>JAVHOY010000276.1:0-7754 GCA_036170295.1 bacterium | reverse complement strand
ATTTTCTTCTTCGGCGTCCCGCCCTTCGTCTGGGCGCGCTGGAGTTTTTTCGCGCTGACCGTTATGGCGCTGACAGGCGTTGCCTTGCCCGTCGTCTCCTTTTTCAATCTTCGCTTTCCCAGCGACCCGCCCGCCGAATCGAACGTTATCGCGCGACAGGCGCTGTGGTTTGGCGTGTACGGCGCAACGCTCGCATGGCTTCAACTCGGTCGCCTCGTTACGCTTTATGTTATGTTTGGACTCGCGCTCGGCTTGACCGCTATTGAATATTTTATTCGCGTGCGCGAAAAAGCGAATCGCCGTTTGCCGATCAACTCCGATGACAACCCTTCGTAACCTTCCCTCCGTCGAACAAATTCTGCAAACAGAAACTGTCGCAAATTTGATCGCGCATTATGGCAGACCGCTGACGCTCAACGCGATCCGCTTCACGCTGGATAAAATTCGCGCGCGTTTTAATTCAGGCGAGATTATGCGCCTTCCCTTGCATGAATTGATTCTTTCTCAAATTGATTCTCTGCTTAAGGATTGGACGACTCCGACTCTGCGAAGCGTGATCAATGCCACGGGTGTGATCCTGCACACCAATCTGGGACGCGCCCCCTTAAGCGCGGCAACCCTCCACGCAATGGATTCTGTTTCGCGGAATTATTCCAACCTTGAATATGATCTCGACAAAGGCGCGCGCGGTTCGCGTTTGCTCCACGCTGAATCCATTCTGCAAAAATTGACAGGCGCGGAATCCGCTATGGTGGTGAATAACAACGCCTCAGCGGTCTTGCTGGTTTTATCCGCGCTGGCGAAGAAGAAGCGCGTGATCGTCTCGCGCTCGCAATTGGTGGAAATCGGCGGCGGCTTTCGTGTGCCGGACGTGATGAAACAATCGGGCGCGAAACTGGTTGAAGTGGGAACGACGAACAAAACGCATCTCGCAGATTATGAAGAAGCGTTGCAGGAATCATCCGCGTTGGTCATGCATGTCCATCCGTCAAACTTTAAGATTGTCGGCTTTACCGAAGAACCCGAGTTAAGCGAAATTGTAAAACTCGCGCATCAATCCAATGCGTTGGTCGTGGACGATCTCGGCTCGGGCGCGTTGCTCGACACCGCCAAGTATGGGCTTGCCCACGAGCCCACCGTGCAAGAGTCGCTTGCGGCAGGCGTGGACGCGGTTTGTTTTTCAGGCGATAAATTGCTCGGCGGTCCGCAGGCGGGAATCATCGTCGGCAAAAAAAAATTGATGGACAAGATCAAAAAACATCCGCTGGCGCGCGCCGTCCGCGCGGATAAGACTTGCCTTGCGGGAATCAGCGCCACGTTATTGCATTACCTCAAAGACGAGGCGGAGCGCGAAATTCCGATTTGGAAGATGCTGTCGCTGACGCTGAAACAAATCGAAGGACGCGCGGAAGCGTGGCGCGCTGAATTGGGACAAGGCGAAATCATGAAGGGCGAATCCACTGTGGGCGGCGGAAGTCTGCCGACGGAATCCATTCCGACCTATTTATTAGCGCTTTCGGAGAAATCGCCCGATAAATTTTTGAAACGATTGCGCGCGCAGAATCCGCCGATCATTGCGCGCATAGAAAATAATAAAATTCTGCTTGACCCGCGCACCGTCCTCTCCGAACAAGAAAGCGCGCTATTGGTCGGGTTGAAGAATGCGCTAGAATCTTAATCCTGCTCGCGCCGCGAGACGAATCTCACAACACATTTTTTTGAGGAAACTAATGAAATCAGACATTGATAATTTAATGCAAGCCAAAAATTTAGACGCCATCATGGTTTTGGGAAACGCGGAAAATAATCCGCCGATGTATTACCTAACCGGCGGCGGTCATGTCAGCGATGCGTTGCTATTAAAGAAGCGCGGCGCGGACGCTGCGCTTTATTGCAACGCGATGGAACGCGACGAAGCCGCGAAGAGCGGCTTGAAAATAATCCTGACTCGTTTGGGCGCGATGGACGAACTGTTCAAAAACGCGAAAGGAATTTTTGACGAGCGGGGAATTAACGCGGGGCGCATCGGCGTTTATGGAATTTTCGACGTCGGCACAACCATGCGTTTGATGAATGCGCTTCAACAAGCGTTGCCCAATATTGAATTTGTCGGCGAATTAAAAGACGATTCAATTTTCATGCGCGCGATGGAAACTAAAGACGAAAGCGAAGTGGCGCGTATTCGCAAAATGGGCAAAGCCACCGCCGAAGTCGTCGGCAAGGTTGCCGAGTTTTTAACTTCGCATCAGGTTAACAAAGACGAAGTGTTGATCAAAGATAACGGCGCGCCGCTCACCATCCGCGACGTGAAAAGCAAAATTGCTTTATGGCTTGCGGAACGCGGCGCAGCGGACGTGGAAGGCTGCATCTTTTCCATTGGACGCGACGCGGGACTTCCGCATTCGGTCGGCGCTCCCGACGATGCGCTGCGTTTGGGAACCACAATCGTCTTTGATATATTTCCCGCCGAAGCAGGCGGCGGATACTTCTATGATTTCACGCGCACCTGGAGTTTGGGTTACGCTACACCTGAAGCGCAAAAACTTTATGATGAAGTTCGATCGGTGTATAACAAGGTGGTTGAGAATATTGACCTAAACGCCGACTTCAGAGAATATCAAAAAATGACTTGCGCCGAATTCGGCAAGCGCGGACATAAGACTCCCATGAACACCGAAGGCGTGTTGACCGACGGTTACGTTCACTCGCTGGGACATGGACTTGGCTTGAACGTGCACGAACGTCCCGGCAGCCGTCACACGGCGGGCGACGATAATCGTTTGAAATCCGGCGTTGTCTTTACCATCGAGCCGGGTTTGTATTATCCCGAAAAAGGCATGGGCTTTCGCATCGAAGATTCCTACTGGATGCGTCCCGATGGCAAAGCCGAACTCCTCGCCGAATATCCTTATGATTTTGTTTTGCCTATGAAAAATTGGAAACCTGCCAACTGATTACTGATCACTGGAAACTGATGACAGACCTTAAACCCGCTCGTATCCTAGCTATTGAATCCTCTTGCGATGAAACCGCCTGCGCCATTGTTGAAAATGGACGCGCGTTGCTTTCATCGGCAGTCGCTTCGCAGATTGAAATTCATGCGCGTTACGGCGGCGTGTATCCCGAAGTCGCTTCGCGTCAGCATGTGTTGAGCGTCATCCCCGTTGTGGAGCAGGCGCTCGCGCAAGCGCATCTCACGCTCGCGGATATTGACGCAATCGCCGTCACGCAGGGACCTGGTTTGGCTGGCTCGCTTGTGGTTGGCATGAACATGGCAAAAGGACTCGCGCTCGGTTCGGGTCTGCCGCTCGTGGGCGTGAATCATCTTGAAGGTCATCTCTACTCCGCGTGGGTGTATGACGCGGACGAAACCATTCCCGCCGAGCCGCAATTTCCGCTGATGGCGTTGCTCGTTTCGGGCGGTCACACTGAATTGAATTTGATGACCGATCATTTAACCTATCAACGACTCGGCGCAACTCTCGACGACGCGGCGGGCGAAGCCTTCGATAAAGTATCGCGTCTGCTTGAACTCGGCTATCCGGGCGGACCTGCCATTCAAAAATCTGCGGAAGAAGGCGACGCGAGTCGATTCCGTTTTCCGCGCGCGTGGTTGGAAGGGACATATAACTTTTCATTCAGCGGAGTCAAAACGTCCGTGTTGTATGAAACGCGCGAGTTAAAAAAGAAAAGTTCAAGCATGCCTATTGCCGACGTTGCCGCGTCGTTTCAACAAGCCGTTGTAGATGTGCTGTTCAAGAAGACGATGGACGCCGCGCGCGAATTTGGCGCGAAGGAAATTTTAGCGGCAGGCGGAGTTTCAGCCAATCGCGTCTTGCGTCAAATGTTCAGAACGCAAACGGAATTCCCCGTGAATATTCCCTCGTTATCATTATGCACCGACAACGCCGCGATGATCGCTTCGGCGGGATATTATCGTTACGCGCTCGGTCACACCTCGCAAATGGATATGGATGTGCTGCCGACGTGGACGCTGTCCGCTTAATTAAAATGAAATCGCCACTGACTTGCCCAGTCGGCGGCGATTTCGTTTAAGGGAGAATGTAAACAAGATTATATGGGCGTCACTTAAGTAAAACCTGAAACTCGATTAAGAATTGGATAAGAGATTTATTCGTGTTAACTTAATCTACCTTACAAATTGCCGCCCTCCCGAAAGACATCGGGACGATGTGAGCGATAGCGACACTTGCGCCGCGCTGTCCGCTTTCAGCGTGCAGTGCAGGGCGAGGGTCGTGGAGATGCTTCGCTCCGCTCAGCATGACACAATCAAAAGTAAAGCAGTTGAGGGTAGCCTAAATAAAGCCCAAACCGTTGCAAAGATTCTTTATAGCGCGACATTCATGTCGCGTTATGATTTAAGCGCCGCCAACAAATCGTCCAACGTAATCGGACCTTCTCTTAATATCTTGGGCTTTTCTCCCAAGCAATCTACCAGCGTGGATGGAACTCCGCCGCGCGTTTTTCCGCCGTCCAAAATTAATGGGATGCGTCCGTTGAGTTGCGCGAACGCTTCCTGCGCGGTAGCGGGGCTTGCTTGCCCCGATAGATTCGCGGAGGTAACAGCCATAGGTCCTGCGGCGCGAAGCAATGCGCGCGCATCCGCGTTATCAGGAATTCGCACGGCGACTGTCGCGGCGGCAGAAATAGATTGAGGCAGAGAATTTTTTTTGGGGACGATGATCGTAAGAGCGCCGGGAAAAAAACGCGCGGCGAGAATTTGCGCCATGCGTGGAATTGTCTCCGCGACTTTTTCTAAATCTGATAGGTCGGCGACTAAAATGGGAATCGCTTTTTCAATCGGACGATGTTTGGCTTTGTAAATTTTTTGAATTGCCGCGTCGTTGAATGCCAACGCGCCGAGTCCGTAAACGGTATCGGTGGGAAAGGCGACAATTCCGCCGCTTTGTAAAATATCAAGCGCGGCTTGAATTTCGCTGGCGGGGAGAATTTTTGTTTTCATGGAAATATGATTTCGATCAAACGGTCTTTGCCCGCAAGGTCTTGATGTAGATTTATTTTCGCGCTGGGGAAAAATTTCGATGCGAGATTGATCGTCAATGCGCCGAGCGACGATTCGATTTCAAGCAGCATGAGTCCACGCGGAGCAAGATAATCAGGCGCAAGTTTGAACAGGCGCCGAAATAATTCCAACCCGTCGCTTCCGCCGTCCAGCGCGAGCGTTGGTTCGCGCCCGAAGATAGAAAGTCCGCGCAGGGTTGCGGTTGGGATGTAAGGAAGATTAGAGCAAATCAAGTCGAAGGTCAAATGTCGAAGGTCTGACTTTTGACTTTCGACTTTTGACTCTGGCAGCAGGTCACATTCAACAAATTCAATTTGATCTTGCGCATTATTTTTTTGCGCGTTGCGTCGGGCGACTTGCAGCGCGGCGGAAGAAATATCGGTGGCGAGGATTTTCGCATTGGGAACATTGACCGCTATGGAAATCGCAATCGCGCCCGAACCCGCGCCAATATCCGCAATTCTTTTTTTATCTGGAAATTTCCGCAGATACGCAAGCGCTTTTTCAACCAGCGCTTCCGTTTCGGATCTGGGAATCAACACGTCTTTTGTTACGTCGAATTTGAGTCCAAAAAATTCCCATTCCCCCAAAACATAGGGGAGCGGCTCGCCCGCTCCCAATTTTGTTAAAGCAGTTTCAATTTCTTGTTTTTGTTTTTCTGTCACGTCGTCTTCAAAGTGCGCCATCGCCCACGCGCGCGATTTGCCGAGAACATGCGCGAGCAAAACTTGCGCGTCCAGCTGCGGCGTATCGCTGGACAATCTTTCAATCGCCGTTCTTAATAAATCCCGAATTTTCATGCCAATTGCCAATTACCAATTACAAATTGGTAATTTTTCATTCCTCGTCATCCGCGCCCGTCGCGGCGAGACGTTCCGACTCGTCTTTCGTGGAAAGCTCGTCAATGAATTGATCTATATCGCCGTCCATCACAGCCGAGAGGTTGTAACTTGAATATCCAACGCGATGATCGGTCACGCGGCTTTGCGGATAATTATAGGTGCGGATTTTTTCGGAGCGATCGCCCGACCCAACTTGCGAGCGGCGATCCGCTTCCAATTCAGCGCGCGCTTTCGCTTCTTCGATTTCATACAAACGCGCGCGCAAGATGCTCATGGCGCGGAGTTTATTTTGCAACTGCGAGCGCTCGTCCTGACAGGTGATGATCATGCCCGTCGGTTTGTGATGCAAGCGCACCGCAGTCGAATTCTTCTGCACATTCTGTCCGCCCGCGCCAGAGGAGCGATAGACCTCGATAATAAGATCGCTTTCGGGAATGTCCACTTCAATATCGTCCACTTCCGCAAGCACGGTTACGGTTGCGGTGGAAGTGTGAATGCGTCCCTGCGACTCAGTGGTCGGCACGCGCTGCACGCGATGCACGCCCGATTCATATTTCAGCCGCGAATACGCGCCTTTGCCTTTGACTTCAAAGATCACTTCTTTATATCCGCCTACGCCGATTTCGCTTTCAGACATGATCTCAATCTTCCACTTTTTATCTTCCACATAGCGCGTGTACATGCGGAACAAATCCGCCGCGAAGATGGCGGCTTCGTCGCCGCCCGCGCCCGCGCGAATTTCAAAAATCACGTTGCGCTCGTCGCGCGGATCTTTCGGCACAAGCATTTCTCTGATTTCTTTTTCAAGGGCTTCGATCTTTGGAGCGAGATCGTCCACGTCCGCTTTTGCCAGCGCGATAATTTCCGCGTCATTCTCCGACACGATCAGGCTTCTGGCTTCCTCGATGCTTTTCATTGCCCGACGATATTCGCGCGCCTTAGCGATGAGCGCTTCCAAATCCACGCGCTCCTTGTTCAACTCGGCGGCGCGTTGATAGTGATTGCCCACTTCGAGCAATTCATTGCTTATTTGTTCGTAACGATCTTCAATGATCTGTAATTTATCTAACATGAAATTATCATACCGTAACGCGACATTTATGTCGCAACACACGAAACAAAGCGCGGCATCAAGCCGCGCAAATAAAACCGCAGCGCTTCAAGCGTTCACTTAAGCGCGGTAATCACCATTGAAAGAATCACAATCAGCGCGATGATTGAAAAAAGGATTTGATTCAGTCTTCGCGAATTGTCTTCCGCCGTCTTGGTTTGTTTTTTGTTTTTTGAAATTTTGGTCATATTCATACTCGCTTTATAAGATGTGTTTGTAAAAGGCTTGCGACATTACCTTTTCAAGTTCGTCAATTGTAACAGGCTTCTTAACATACCCGTCCGCGCCCAACGCCAGCGCTTTATCTATCAGCGAATCCGCCGCTTCGGAGGAGAGCATGACGACGGGCATGTTCTTCCATTCTTTGCGGCGACGCACGAACTCCAGCATATCCAACCCGCTGACTTCGGGCATGTTGATGTCCAGCACCATCAGGTCGGGTTTGCCGCCCGCCAGCAGGGCTTGCGCGGCAAGGCGCGGATGTAGAAAGTGACGGGTCTCGCAGTCGAGCATCTTCAACATCAAACTGATTGCGCGTCCCATTTCTTCGTCGTCGTCAACAATCCAAATTTTTCTCATTCCAGGTTTGCCTTGATGCTTTCCGCCGCGTTGATATTCATGCCTTTCACTGCGGCTAATTCTTCGACGCTTGCGCCCTTAATCTTATCCATAGAACCGAAATGTTTCAAGAGCGACTTTCGACGCGCGGGCCCAATACTGGGAATGGAATCCAATTGAGACGCAAACCCTAATCTTG
>JAVHOY010000275.1:0-7783 GCA_036170295.1 bacterium | reverse complement strand
AAAATCTCAATTCCCAAATTCTATGATTCTGCTTTAGAATCAATCCACGATGATGCGAAAAATATTCGGCGGAATTAGCGCGTTTCTGCAGACCCAAGTCGGCGTGATTGTCGCCACAAATGCGGTTTGGTTTATTGTCATATTTGCGTTGCAAATAAAATCCACTTACCTTTACATCGTCAGCGGAGTTATTTTTGTCGCGGATATTTTTATCGCTAATTATCTGTTTGACCGCTTGGTTTTTTTCTTTTCCCAATTTGTGCTTCCCATTCAAACTTCAAAACATCGGCAGGAAATTTACGCGCGCGTGAAAAACTTTGACGCCGGCAGCCGCGGTCCCGCGCTGTTCATCAAAAACGGGCGCGTAATCATGCACGAAGGCGAAGCCAACAAACGCGGTCCCGGCTTGATTGTTTTGGATACCGCCAGCGCCGCCGTCTTGCGAACAGACACCGAGATCAAAGACACCGCAGGACCCGGCGTCAAGTTCACCAAAGCGAATGAATACATCGCGGGCAGCGTGGACTTGCGCTCGCAGTGGCAATTCATTGGTCCGACGATGAATAGCGAACAGCAAACCAACGGCTTGACGCGCGACGGTTTTGAAATCTCCGCGACGATCAGCATCAAGTTTAGGATTAAACATCCCCTTGAAAATAAACCCACCGAAAGCGGCGTGACTTCGCAATATGGATACAACGAAACTTCGGTGCGCAACGCCATCACCCGCGAAGTGGTCCAACTTGGCGGAGATAAATCGCGCATGGAGTGGAACAAACTCCCCGCGCATTTGGTGGTGAACATCTGGCGCGAGTATGTGCGTAAGTTCAAACTCAGCGATTTGTTTTCGGCGCTTCCAACCAGCGAAGTCGGTTTGCAACTTGCCGATAAAACGCTCAATCCGCGCTTACAAAATAATGGCGAACTTAACGAAAGCGGTTTGCAGATCATCGAAAGGATGATCAATAAACGCGCGCGCTACGAAAATTTGGAAGCGTTAGACGAAACCGGCGCGCCGACAAAGGAATGGGTGGAAAGCCCAGAGTTCAAACAATTGCAAACTCGCGGGCTTGAAATTTCGGAAGTGCGAATCCATAACGTGCATTTCGACTCGGCGTTGGAAGAGCAAATCGTCGCGCAATGGAGCGCCGAGTGGTTGAACATCGCTCGAAAAGAAGAAGCCTACTTAAGAGAAAAGGAAACGTTGATTGAAACGGGCGCGCGCGACGAAGCCGGCAAAAATTTTGCGCGTCTCGCATCAAAACAATTCAGCGGCAAAAGCAACCGCCCGCAAGAGAATCCATTTAAGACGCTGCAACTATTGATCCAACCGCTCAAGGAACATATCATCGGTCAAAGCGCCGCGAATAGCGAAATGGAATCCGAGACGCGAAAATTGGACGAGATTTGGAAATGGCTGCTGGATAACAGCGCGGAAAATTCGCCGCAGCAGGAGGGAAAGCAGCCATGAAAAAATCTCTTAAACGCGAACAGTTTGAAGCGGCGCTCTTTTCGCTCAGCGACGCAGGCGTAAAATTCCGCAATGAATGGCGCGGCAAAGTTCGCTTGGGAATATGGGCGGCGCTCAGTTTATCCGTCATGGGTTTGGCGATTGTCAGCGTTGTTATAGGAAAAGCTAATTACACAATAATAACAATCGGTATCCTCGCGGCAATGAGCGCGTTGAAATATCTTCCCATGATGTCGGCGGTCTACAGCCTCGCGCAAGAAATGGCGGCAAACTATCTTGACGATGTTTACGAATTAAACGATGAAGAACTCGCCTCCGATTTTCTCGAAGAAGTTGCCTTTGGGTATGGACGAGAAAAAATCACCATCAAAGAAGGCGCGATATCTGAGAGAGACGAACGCTCGCCGCTGATCCTCATCGGCGGACCTGGCGTTATCCAAGTCAATTTAGACAGCGTGGCTTTGCTTGAAAAAATAAACGGCGACCCGACGGTTATATATCCGCGCAGTCAACCTTGGAAGCTCGGCAGGTTCGAGCGCATCCGCGAGATCGGCAAATACGACGAAGTGGGCAAACGCGAATACGCCATCGTCAATTTGCGCGATCAATTCGCCGACAACATCGTCGTCAAATCGCGCACCAAAGACGGCATTCCGATAGAAGCGCGCGACGTCAAAGCCATCTTCAGTATTCTGCGCCGACAAGAATCGGAACGCGCCACCGTGCAAGGCGAAGCTTATCTTTTCGATGAACGCGCCATGCAAAACCTCATCTATAATCAAACCAGCATCGCGCCCGAACCGTCGTCGGCGGCGGGAGTTCCATTCCCGTGGAACACTACCGCCATTCCGCTGATCATGTCGGAGTTGGAACGCATCATCACTTCGCACACATTGAGCGAAATTCTTGCCAGCGTCGGTCAAAAGGAAGTCAATACAGTTTCAGCCAACGAACAAACCATCGCGCAAATGCGCGTGGAATTGACCGGACAGCAAACCAAATTCAATCCGAAGACAGCAACGTCCGCGCCGAATTTCAAATCGCGCAGTATGATCACCGCGCAATTCTTTGAAAAAGATTTCATAGAAAAAGCCGCCGCGCTGGGCGTATCCATTGAATGGATCGACGTCGGCATTTGGAATTTGCCCAACGCCTTGATTCTCGATAAACATAAAGAGGCGTGGGCGCTCTCGCGCGAAAACGCAAAGAAACGCGGCGCGGTTGAACGCTCAAAAAAACAACATGAAAATAAAGAAGTCTTGCGCTTGATAGACAGCGTCATCGTCGCCAACCACGCTTCGCGCAACGGACCCAAAGAAACAAGTTCGCTCAAAGAATTTGAAGAACTTCTAAAAGCCAAACCCGAACTGGCTGCCAACAAAAACTTTATGCGCCAGTTCAACCAATTCCGCGACCCAAGCAAAAAAAGCGCAGTCGGCGTCGCGCATGAAATCTTAAAAGCCTTCCGCAAAGAATTGCTTTCGGGAAAAACCTTGATCGAGAACGACAATAAAATTCCGGAAGAGGACAAGAAGCGCGATCTTGAAAACATCGAAACGGCGTTACACAACATCAACGCTCTTATTCCCTTACCCTCGGCGCATTGGATAAAAAAATAAAATGAAAAATTCAAACATCATCCTTAATTCTGAAATCACGCGCGCGCTCAATCTCAACCTGCCGATTGTCGCGTTTGAATCCACCGTCGTCACGCACGGGTTGCCCCACCCGCAAAATTTACAACTCGCGCGAGATATGGAGCGACAAGCCCGCGACGCGGATGCAACGCCCGCCACGATTGCCCTGTTGGATGGAAAAATCCGCGTCGGACTCTCTGACGCGGAATTGATTCAGCTCGCCGCTGCGCGCAATCCCCTCAAAGTGAGTCTGCGCGACTTCGCCGCCGCCATCGTCAAAAAAATGGACGGCGGCACCACCGTCGCGGGAACCATGTTTGCCGCGCATCAAATGGATATTGAAGTATTCGCAACCGGCGGCATCGGCGGCGTACATAAAGAATCCGCGTTCGATATTTCCACCGACCTGCGCGCGCTCGCCGAGATTCCAATGATCGTTGTCTGCGCGGGCGCGAAAGCAATTCTTGATTTACCCGCGACTCTGGAATATCTTGAAACGATGGGCGTACCCGTTGTCGGTTATCAAACCGATGAATTTCCCGCGTTCTATTCGCGCGAAAGCGGATTGAAAGTCAGCGTGAGATTAGACACGCCCAAACAGATCGCTGACTTCGCGCAAGCGCATTGGAGTCTTGGAATGTGCAGCGCTATCCTTGTCGCCAATCCCATCCCCGCAGCGGACGCGATCCCCGCCGCCGAAATGCAACCAATGATCGCGCAAGCCTCCGCCGAAGCAATTGCCAAAGGAATTCATGGGCAAGCATTAACTCCGTTTTTGTTGGGGCGTATCAGCGAATTGACGCAAGGCAAATCGTTGAAGGCGAATCTTAGTTTGTTGTTGAACAACGCCAAACTCGCCGCGCAAATTGCTGGAGAGATTTCTGCGGGGAAGAGGAAGGTGGCGTAAGGCGGTTGTCAGTAATCAGTTGACAGCTATCAGTGGTCTCGCATGGATGAGGTTTGATCTGTGCGAGATTTTTTATTTAATAGACTCTATCGGTAATAAGGATTATGGCTTTATTTATCCACAGATCGCACAGATTTTCGCAGATTTTTCATTTTTCTCTTGAAAATTTTCCAATCCGTGTAATCGGCGAAATTTGAGCGTTTTCTTAATCTGCGCGCGCGTTTGTTCGTAAAATTCGCGTTAAGAACTGTCGCTTTCAATTTAACCGCTGCCGTTTTTTTTTATTTCCACAACTTCGCCAGTTCATTTAGCGAGTTGTAATACGGCATAATGCTGGGAATGAAGTGCCGCTCATCTTTCGCGTGCGGACCTACGCCCGATTGTCCCCACACAACGGCTTGACCGCCGGGCGCGAATCTCGCGCTGGTGCCGGGAAGTTTCTTGCTAATTTTAGGATCGGCGCCCGAAGCGTTTTTCACCGCTTGAATCAAAGCGAGCAACGCGGGATTATTTTTGTCGCAAGCCACGCCGTTTTCCATCACGTTGAATTTTGCTTCCAATCCATTTTCAGCGCAATACCCTTCAACCTTTGACCTTAGACCTTCGACGTCGTCTTGCGGAATGGGGCGAATCTCAACGCCCAAAATTCCTTCCGCCGCAGTGACGTTATATACGCCTTGCGTACCCACGTTGATAAACGGAAACTTGGCTTGCGATTGCCAGCCATCCGCTGATTTCAGCGTGAGATGTTTCGCAAAAATTTCATTCAACGCAGAACGCGCCGCGATTAATTTCTCGCTCAAATCGCCCGTGCCTGCAATGCCGCTGTGACCTTTCGCGCCGCGCGCGATAATGTCAAAACGCATCACGCCGCGATTCTCGATGCAGATTTCGCCGAAGAGTTCGTTGCCCTTTTCGCCCGTGCGCTCGCCTGCGATAAATAATGCGGGTTCGTAGGGGCGAGTCTCAGACTCGCCCCTACCAGCCAATGCCTTCAAAACAAAAGGCGTGCCCCACGCTTCAGATTCTCCGTTCTCTTCGTTGCCGACCAGCATCAACGCAATGTTTGGATAAGGGCGAAGCCATGCTTCGCCCCTACGAGACATCATATCCTTCATCCAAACCAAGTATGTGGCGACAACAGTCTTCATATCCGCCGCGCCGCGACCATAAAGATAATCGCCTTCAATGCGCGGAGTGAATTGAGAATCATCGGGTTCGGGTTCGACGACATCAAAGTGTCCCGTTAAAAGAATAGGGGATTGGGGAATCGAGAATTGGGAATTGGTAATTGGGAAGGTTGCGTAAACAGCAGGGTACTTGCCGTCAAAGTATTTCACATCCAAACCCGCATTGCGTAAGTAATCGTCAATCAGCGAACCTGCGCGATGAACTTCATCATAACGCTCATTAGGACAGGCGGTGACAGATGGAATGCGAATCAATTGCTGCGCCAAGTCTAAAATTTCAGAAGTCTTATCGGGGTACGAAATTTCGATGGTCGCTTGCGCGCGCGCGCGGAATTGAATCGGCGCGTTTTGAGTCTGACGCGCGGCGTCGCGTCCGCGCTGCAGGAATTCGCCAATCTTGGAAGCCTCATCGCCAAGCGAACCGTATTCAGAAGCGATGCGCTCCACGTCGCTTTTGACTTGCGCTTCGCGTTCAAAATGCAATTCCTTCAAAACATCCAGCGGAACTTCGTTGCCGTCGCTCAATTCATTTTGCAAGCGCGCGCGAAATTTCTCGGCGGTGTTGCGCCCGCCTGCGGACATTTCCACCAGCGGATTTAAGTCATCCCATAAATCTAAGGCTTGCGCCAATGGCTTCACTTCGTTGAGCGTCCACTTGAGAAAATCGCGCATAGCAATCGGTTTGCCTGTAAATGGATTTTCGATTTCGGCGCGCAAACTAAATTTGGCGGCGAGGTTTTCATTCGCGCGGGCGCGGACAATATCCTCGCGATCATATCGAAAAGCGCGCGCAAACTTCGCGTCAGAATAGATGCGGAGCATCAGCAAATGTTTGAGGGTCAGATTCGCAATGTCAATATCAAGGCTGTGACCGCCGTCATCCACGCGGACTTCGACGCGCCCCATCGGCAAATTAATTCGCGCCATGAGATTCTGCTTTTCGATTTGCAGAGCCATCTCCTCAGGCGGAGTCGCTTCGCCAATCGCAAACAATCCGCGCGCGTAAAGATGCGTCAGTTCGTCGCTGGTGGTGGAGATGATGCGCTCGACAGGATCCGCAAACGAGCGCGCGCGCACGGGAGTCCAGTTGTTGTTTCCAAAACGAACGCCGCGCCGCACAAGGTCATACGAGTTTTGCAAATAATCATTATAGGAACGATAAAGATCGGGGAGGTCAATCTCGCGCGGGTTTGGGAAAGTAAGATTGCGAACCGAATCATATTCGGTCAGCGCGACGATGGCGCGCCCATCCTTGACCTGAGCCTGCATCGGCGTGGAGGCGGCGGTGGCGATGAAGAGACTCGCGAAGGCGCGTAAGAGGCGCGTGGCGGTGATATAAAACTCGGATTTGAATTCATCCAGGTGTTTGTTGCCGCGCTCGTTTGCGGGAAGATACATGAAGTCCCACGCGAACAGCGGATCGGGCAAAGACATGTTGGTATGAATGCCCGCAGTGGCAAGCGTATCGCCGTAAAGGTCAACGCACTTTTCGAGGTAGCGGCGCTTGGCAATTGACCAGTTGCCTGGAATCGAATCGTGTCCAATGGCGGTGAGGAATAAAAGATTGCCATGCCAATAATGCAGCCGCTCGCCAAAGTTGACTCCCGCGCGATGCAGCGAGTTGATCAGCGAAGCCTCCATGAGACGCGCTTCATAGATCGCGCCGCGCGGCGTGTAATACGGGCGCGTCGCCCACTCAACCATCCAGTGAAAAACTTCAAGTTGGCTGAATTGCGCCTGCCATTGCGGAATACATTCGGCGCGCAGATAATCCACAAAAGATTGTTGGTTGGGACCCGCGCCTACGGTGAGCAAGGGACGCAGTTCTTCATCAAGCAGATTCCATTCCTGCTCGAAGCCGTTGAGTCCGCCTTGAGGTTTTTCTTTGGCGGCTTGTTCCACGGCGAGGCGGTATTTATCGGCAAATTTTTGTTGGGGCATGGATAAGTCCTTTGGTAATTGGTAAATTCATGCGTGATGGAGAAATTCTTGGCGCAACGGGAATCGGCGGGAGATAAATCTCCGCCTCAGTACATAAAAGTCGGATAAATCCGACTCGGAGGGTTATTCCTCTTCATCAATTCTTTCGTACACAGCAACAATTTGTTTTTCTTGATGATGTTCTTTTTGTCTAGCAACATATTCTTTAACAGTCTCCAAAGACCTTTCGCCAACGCTCAAGGCTCCGTAGCCTTCCTGCCATTTAAATCGACCGTCACTGCCTGCCATGTGATATATAGCAAATGAACTCGCGCCTTTGAAATGCTTTACGCAGTCAGCAACAGAGATTCTCGGGGGAATGGATGCAACCACATGAGTATGGTCTTCAATATTTTCAGCCGCGTGGATTTTCACACCCAATTCTTCGGCTTTTTTATACAACACGCCGTAAAACACTTTTTCGCGTTCAGGTGTGAGAATTGGCTGCCGTTCAAAGGTCGCCCAAATAAGATGATAATGAAGTCGCCAATATGTCATAGCAAAGTTCTATTTGAAGATAACGAATCCGAAGGATTTTCATGAACTGAGCAGGCGATTTATCGCCGCGAGTCATCGCGTAATTGAAAATTACGGAAAG
>JAVHOY010000274.1:0-1724 GCA_036170295.1 bacterium | reverse complement strand
TCGGTGAGAATCGTGCCGTTGGTAATGAGTTCCACTTTGACGCCAAGTTCTTTGACGCGCCGAATCCATTCGATTGTTTTGACGTGAAAGAGCGGTTCGCCAATTCCGCCGAAGTACACGCTTGGAATGGGATCCATTTTCTTCAAACTGGCGAGGATGCTTTCAAAGGTTTCTTCGGTCATGCGTCCGATGGGTTGATCCCATGCGTTGCGAAAACAGGTGATGCAATCGAGGTTGCACGCGACCGTCGGCTCGATATAAATTTTTGTAAGTTGCGTTACCGGGCGATGCATTCGCATGAAATTTCCGCCTTCATCCAAGCGGACTTTTGCGCCGCGCTGCAAGCCAAAACGCGCTACGACTTCGGGCGGCAGAATCAGTCGTCCGTTTTCATCCACTTCAGCCCACGCCGTTGTAGGTTTTGAAGAAATATTCATGCTCGCTCCTTACCGATTAAAACGTTAAATAATACCTATCATATCCACTTTCGTTAAATGTGTACATGATAAAAGTTACAAATTCATAAATGACAAAGCCTCAGCAATTGACAATGATATAATCGAAACGTTCGCATAAACTTTAAGGAGAATTTTCATGGCTGATCCCCGCGTTTCCAAATTTGCCGAAATATTAGTTCAACATTCTGCGCGTGTAAAACCCGGCGACCGCGTTTTGATCGAAGCGACCACCGCCGCCGAGCCGCTCGTGCGCGAGTTGTATATCAAAATTTTAGAAAAGGGCGGACATCCCGTTCCGCTGTTGCAACTGCCCGATATGTTTTTCCCCGGACATGAAGATTTGTTAATCATGAAAGGCAGCGACGCGCAATTGGATTATGTGCCGCCGTTTCAAAAATTGGCGTACGACGGTTTTGAATCGCGTATTCGAATTCATTCCGCCACCAATACGCGCTCGCAGACGAATATGGATTCATCGCGCTCACAGCGACGCGGCAAAGCCACCAGCGTTATCACCGAAGCGCAGATGCGGCGCGGCGGCGAGGGAATTTTCAAATGGGTGACGACTCTCTATCCCACCGAAGCGTACGCGCAAGAAGCGGGAATGAGTCTGCAAGAGTATGAAGACTTTGTGTTTAGTTCCGTTCACGCGCAGGAAGAAGACCCGATCAAGTTTTGGAAAAGCGTGGAGAAAGATCAACAGAAAGCCGTTGATTTTATGAAAGGCAAGAGTCAAGTTGTTTTGCGCGGACCCAACGTCGACCTGACACTTTCAGTAAAGGGACGCACATTCATGAATTCATTTGGCACATATAACATGCCCGACGGAGAAATTTATACGGGACCTGTCGAGGAGTCGGTGAACGGCTGGGTGAAGTTTACCTATCCCGCCATTTACGGGAGCGTCGCCGTTGAAGGCGCGGAACTCACTTTCAGCAACGGGCGCGTGGCGCAGGCAAAAGCCGAAAAGAACGAAGACTACCTGCTCAAAATGCTTGACTCTGACTCGCGCTCGCGTTATCTCGGCGAGTTCGCTATCGGCACAAATTTTGACATCAGCAAATTCACGGGGCAAATTCTTTTCGATGAAAAAATCGGCGGGTCGTTCCACATGGCGCTCGGCGCGGGCTATCCTGAGACGGGCTCCAAAAACAAATCCGCGATTCATTGGGATATGATCTGCGATATGCGTAAAGATTCAGAAATTCTCGTGGATGGCGAGTTGCTGTATAAAGACGGAAAGTTTATGATTTAGTCGATTAGTCG
>JAVHOY010000273.1:3136-7839 GCA_036170295.1 bacterium | reverse complement strand
TTAAATTTACCGCGCAAGTTCCTTGTGCAAAGTAAAGTAAAATGATGTGAAGGCGTCATTGTTTGAAACGTTCAAACCTTCAAACGCAATAACCCATGACCATCCGCTCGCTTGACCTTCTTGATCTTCCCATAATCACGCGCTATCGCAACGATGTGTTGACTCTCGACAGCGCGCGCGCCCTCACGCGTGGACATCCCCTCGGCGCGGCGGGATTATGGGCGTATGTGAATCCGACGCGGCATTTATACGCGGCGATTGCCAACGGCGGCGAGTCGGCTTTGCTCGGCGGAGTCATTCACACGCGCGGAGATTCATTTGCCAAGTTGTTGTATCTCGCGCCGTCGTCGCATTTGGATCAGCGCCAACTCCCCGCGCTGATCGAACATCTCGCGGCGCAAGCCGGCGAGTGGAGCGCTTTTCACGTTCTCGCAGAAGTGGAAGAAACCAGCGACGTCTTTCCCGCTTTGCGCGTTACGGGATTTTCCGTATATGCGTGGCAAAGACTTTGGGATGTGAGTCGCATTGAGAAAACAGAATCAGATGCGCGGGCAGGTTGGACGCGGATGCGTTCCATTGATCTGCCTGCGGCGCAGAATCTCCATTATCAAATTGTCCCGCCGCTGTTGCATCCCGTCGAGCCTGCGCCGAATCGCGCGCTGGGGTTTATCGCCGACGAAGCAAAATGTTATGCGAGCGTCACGGCGGGCATGTATGGAATTGTTTTAACGCCGTTCATTCATCCCGACGAACATCACGTCAGCGAAAAACTTTCCGCGCTTATCGAAAATTTTCCCGACCGTCGCGGAAGAAAAATATATTTATGCGTGCGATCATATCAAGCGTGGCTTGAGCCTGTCTTGGAAGATTTAGGCGCGCAAGCGTTGCCGCGTCAGGCGGTGATGGTGAAACATTTGACGCGCTTGGTGAAAGTCGCACAACCTGCGCGAGTTGTGCCTTCAACCGTCGGCGTTCAACCTTCGCGCGCGAGCAGGATGAAAACAGATGAGTAATTGGTTTGCGTACAACGACGGCAGAAGTATTGGCGAAGTGAGCGCCGAGGGCGGCGTGATTCTGCGCGATGAAGAACATCGGCGCGGCGGGCGCGTGACGCTCAAACAAGGCAAAACTTTTGTTTCCGTTTCCAGTCACATCTACGGTTGGATGGATCACACGCGCTTCTTCAAAACGGTCAACGAAGCGCAGCGCGAATATGTCATTATGAAAAATATTTTGGGCGGCATGATGGACGATATTTTAGCGGCGGGCGCGAACGACCTCAAAATGTGGGAAGCCATCGCCGATTTTGTGCGGCGGTTTCCGTAAATTATCCTCAAAAGGCATTCATGTTAAAAGCGCTCATCTTTGATTTTGACGGACTCATTCTCGATACCGAAACGCCGGAAGTTTTGGTCTGGCAATCTATTTACCGCGAGCATGGATTTGAACTTCCCGTTGACGAATGGGAGAAAACTATCGGTGGATACGGCGTTTCAAATTTTGATCCCGCCTTGCATCTCGCGGATCTATCTTCGCGCAAATTGGATTTGGCGGAGCTCAGCCTTCGTTACCGCCGAGAAGCGGACGTCGTCATTCACGCGAATCCTGTTTTGCCCGGCGTGATCGAACTTATCGAAGAAGCGAAACGCGCTGGATTGAAAGTCGCCATCGGTTCGAGTTCTTTGCATTCATGGGTGGATACACATGCGAAGCGTCTTGGCATCTTCCATTATTTTGACGATATTATTTGCGCAGACGACATTGCGCTTGGCAAAACAAAACCCAATCCCGATATCTATTTGAAGACGTTGGAAAGACTTCAAGTGGCAAACGACGCGGCGGTTGTCTTTGAAGATTCTCCCAACGGAGTCTTAGCCGCGCAACGCGCAAAGATTTTTGTCGTCGCGGTTCCCAATCCATTAACTGCGAAGATGGGCGTAGTTGGCGACTTGACGGTTTCTTCGCTGGCTGAATTATCTTTGCAAAAATTATCAAGATATGTCCAATAAAAAAGTTTGGTTTGCATTTTTTGGAATCGTCGTCTTGGCGGGCGCGATATTTTTGTTCGGCGGAAAAACTGCGCCCGTAGAAGAACTTCCCGCGCCGCCCATTGCGATTCCATCCGCGACGAGCACGTTGACTCCGGCGCGGCTTCCCAAAAATATTTCAATTGCTGATCGTCCGCTAAAAGCGAACATCATTGCCGCCGGCGAATATCTTGCGCGCCAACAACTTCCCAACGGCGAACTTTCTTATCAAGTGAATTTTGTAAGCGGCGAGAGAGCGTACTCTCCCGTAGGCGTCCGCTTGATGGGCGGAACGGGCGCGCTCTACACGGTCTGCCGCGTTTCGGGCGATAAGAAATATTGCAAAGTCGGCGACCTTGCGTTGAAGCGTTATTTGCAAGCGTTGATCGCCGACCCCAAAAAATTTAAGGGAACTTGTCTTTACGCCGAAGGCGGTTGTCAACTCGGCGGCGCGGCGCTGACTGTGGACGCCATCTACAAACGCTGGCAAGCCGCTGGCGATTTTTTTCTTGAAAAACAAAATTTGCTTAACACATCCATTGAACTGGGCTACTTTATCGTCTCTATGCGTAAGGCGGACGGCGGCTTTTATCATGCTTTCGATCCATACATCGGCGGCGCGGTTGACCCCGATTACTTCGCGGCGAATTCCAACGGTCAAAGTTTGCTTGCGCTTGTGGAACTTTACGAAATGACAGGCAATGATTTTTGGTTGAAGCAGGCGCATGAAGTCAACGCGTATATGATCGCGCAGCGCGTCGCCGAAGATCAATGGCACAGTTACGCGCTGAGCAAATTAGCGCGGACAGAAACGCTTTCCAAAAACGACCTTGCTTACGCCAAACAAATCGCGGATACGATCATCGCGGGCGAAGTGCGTTCATTGAATCCAAAAAACACCAGCATATCCACCGCCACAAAAATTGAAGCGTTATCCGCGTTGGCGCAGACGTTTTATCTTTCAAAAGAAAAACACGAATGGCTTGACCCTGAAATTCGCGCGTTCGTCCTTTTTGTGCAGGCGCGGCAGTTGCCGAATAATAACTGCGGCTGGGAAATTTCCGCGCAGGTCACGCAGAACTTCGGCGGCGGTATTTTTAGCGCTTGCGAAGATTCTTCCATTCGCATTGACGCTTTACAAAACTGGATCAACGGGTTGACCGCGTATCTTGAATATCAGAGTATGATTAAGTAGCCTGACGAAGTCTAATCATAATAAAACAAAGGAGAAAAAGATCGTGGCAAATAAAGTATCTAATAAAAAAGTACGCGTCGCCATTATTGGCGTGGGCAATTGCGCCTCGTCGTTGGTGCAGGGCGTTCATCTTTATAAAGACGCGCAAGAGGACGCAGCCATCCCCGGCGTGATGCACACGCGCTTAGGCGATTATCATGTCGGCGATATTGAGTTCACTTTCGCTATTGACATCAACGTCACCAAAGTCGGCAAAGACCTTTCGGAAGCGATCTTCGCCGAGCCGAACAACACCTTCAAATTCACCGACGTTCCGAACTTGAACGTGCCGGTGGTGCGCGGTATGACGCATGACGGACTCGGCAAATATTTGAGCGAGATCATTGTCAAAGCGCCGGGACCCACAGCGGATATTGTCAAATTGCTCAAAGAAACCAAAACGGACGTCGTCATTAATTATCTGCCCGTCGGTTCTGAGATGGCGACCAAATGGTATGTGGAGCAGGCGCTTGAAGCGGGTTGCGCGTTCGTGAATGCTATTCCGGTATTTATCGCGTCCTCTGAATATTGGGGCAAACGCTTCCGCGACGCGGGACTTCCCATTCTCGGAGACGACATCAAATCCCAATTAGGCGCGACCATCCTCCACCGCGTTATCGCCAGTTTGTTTGTGGATCGCGGCGTGAAAATTGACCGCACCTATCAACTCAATTTTGGCGGCAATACCGACTTCCTTAACATGCTCGAACGCGAACGCCTTGAAAGCAAAAAGATTTCCAAGACCAACGCGGTGACCAGCATGGTGCCTTACGACATCGGCAAGGATAATGTGCATGTCGGTCCGAGCGATCATATTCCGTGGCTGACCGACCGCAAGTGGTGCTACATCCGCATGGAAGGCACGACCTTTGGAAATGTGCCGCTCAACGTGGAGGTGAAACTCGAAGTCTGGGACAGCCCCAACTCCGCGGGCGTGATCATAGACGCGGTGCGCTGCGCGAAGATCGCGTTAGATCGAGAACTCGCGGGACCGATCACGGGACCCTCCTCGTATTTCTTCAAGACCCCGCCCAAGCAATTCCGCGATGATATTTGTCGCGATAAGGTAGAGGAATTTATTTCGGGAAGAAGCGACGAGTGAATTGGCGATTAGTGATTGGTAATTAGAAATTAGCGAGACGTTTGCGCGAGCGGGCGTCTCGCTTTTTTTCAGGTAGAATTCAGCGCATGAAAACCAATTGCCAATTACCAATTACCAATTACTTTGTAACTTTTGCTTTGCTCGCTTTGCTTACCGCATCCTGCTCCTCCGCGCCCGCGCAACCAAACCAAAATATTGCAATGACCGCCGCGTTTGAAACCGCAGTCGCGCAGATTAGCCAGCCGAGCGCGACTGCGGTTTTTACTGAAACGCCCATTCCCGCCGCGACGGTCCCGCGTACGCCGCCCGCGCTGCCTCCCGTTTTTCAAACAACTTTATT
>JAVHOY010000273.1:0-3036 GCA_036170295.1 bacterium | reverse complement strand
ACGATTCGCGCCATCGGCAACGACGCGGCGACATACGCGCAGCAAAACAAATCCGTCGAACTCGATTATTACAACATCGTCTGCGCGCCGACGTACGGAATGATTCCGTGAAAACGAGAAATATTTTCCGCGCCGCGAATATTTTGATTCTCGTCGCGCTGCTTTCCGCTTGCGCCCCTTTGGCGACAGCGACAGCTGCGAAAGTGAAATCAACAAACATGGCGCAAATTACGCCGTCCGCCATGTTGCCGTTTGCATATCAATCTTCGCTTCTCAATCCATTGGATACGCCGCGCGCATACGTTCGGGACGCTTGCAAATATTTGCGCTACAAATGGAATCCATGGAATTCAGAACCCGGCACAATTGTTTTGATTGTGCGTTTCGCCGAAGTCTATCGCGGTTCGGGCAGCGCGAACGGCATTGAGGTTAACGAATTAAAAGATTTGATGAAGCAACTCAAAGCGCAGGAGTTTGAAGCCATCAACGCCAAACAAATGCTTAGTTTCATGGAGCGCAACGTAAAAATTCCGCGTCGTTCGGTTCTCTTTGTCCGCGACGGAAATTATTCGAAAGAAGATTACGATAAATATTTCAGGGATTATTGGGAACAATGGAAATGGACGATTGTCAACGGCTGGGTCAGCGGCGACGAAGTATCCCAAAAAATGTGGGAAGATAATTCCTTATTGGAAAATGAAGGCTTTGTAGATCATCAGGCGCAAGGCGTTCAAGCGGACACGCGCTTCACCGACGACTCGTCTAAGGTCGTCATCACGCGCGAATTGGGCGGCTCGATCAACGCCTTCGCCGATCATTTTGGAAAGACTCCGATCGCATTCGTTTGGAACGACGGCGCGTTTGGAATGCGTCCCGTTCAAGCTGCGCGACTATTAGATTATCAACTCGGATTTACCTCCAACGCGCGCGGACCTGTGATGTATAACTGGGTTCCGCAAGCCGATCAATACGACAGCGCGCGCGCGGCGTATATTCCCGAAGGCGCGATCAACGACCCGTTAATGACTCTGCCGCGCTATTTGCCGCGTCAGGCTTTGGACAACCTTGATACTGTCCGCACCATCGGCAACGAAGCCAACGCTTATGCCCAAGCCAATAAAACCGCAGAATTGAATTACTACAAAGTTGTTTGCGAATCTGATTACGGACCCATACCTTCGCCATAAAAATATGGCGCGAGATTTATCTCGCGCCGCAAAAAAACATTGGAGGTTTCTCATGTCTGATTGTATTTTCTGCAAGATCGTCAAAGGCGAAATTCCCAGCGCCAAAGTTTACAGCGACGAGCAAGTCATCGCCTTCCGCGATATTCATCCTGTCGCGCCGACGCACATCCTCATTATCCCCAACAAACACATCGCCTCAATCAACGAACTCGAAAGCGGCGACGAACAACTGATGGGGCGTCTTATCTTCGTTGCGAAGCAAATCGCCGCGCAAGAAGGAATCGCGGACGATGGCTATCGTCTCGTTTTCAACACAGGCGCGCACGCTGGGCAGGTGGTCTTTCACGTTCACTTGCATTTGATTGGCGGCAAACCATTGCGGATGCCCGTGGGCTAGCCGATGTCTAAACGCGATATTTATTTACTTTCGCCGCGCGCGCTCAGCCCCGAAACGATTGCGGTTGCGTTTGCAAAAACATCGCGCGCGCCCGAATCTTTCCGCGAAATCGCCGAAGGTTTGAGCGACGAAAAATCCGCGCAGTTCCACGAGAAATGGGTCGTCGGCTACGGTCACGCTTCCGTCGCGGAACATGCCGTGCTGCACATCGCATTTGAAAATGTTTCGCGCATCGCCGTCGAGACGATTGAAAGCAGCCGCCTCGCGTCCTATACCGAAAAATCCACGCGCTACCAAAAATGGGGCGAGGACGCTTTCACGATTCCGCCGGAATTGGATACGCATCCGCTGCGCGATGAATTCATCCAAACTCTGCGCGGACTTTTTTCAACGTATCGAGATTCTCTTGAACCCGTAAAGAATCTAGTCCTCAAACAATTTCCGCGCCGCGAAAATGAATCGGATGAAGCCTACGACCGCCGCATCCGCTCGCAATATGTGGATAGTTGCCGCTTTATTTTGCCTGCCGCCGCAAATGCGAATCTCGGCATGACCGCCAACGCGCGCGTGATTGAAATGGTCATCCGCAAAATGCTTTCGCATCCGCTCGCCGAAGTGCGCGAGATCGGCGAGAAAGTAAAAGAAGTTTCCAAAGCCGAAACGCCGACGCTGGTCAAATACGCGGCGGCTGTTCCGTATGTAGTGGAAACGGTAAAAGACCTCGCAACGCGCGACCCAAATTACGAATCACGAATTACGAATTACGATTTGCATAATTGGTGCGCCTTAATAGATTACGACAAGGACGGCGAAGATAAAATTCTCGCCGCCGCGTTATATCGCTTCCATGAAATGTCTTTTGCGAATGCGCTGGATTATGTTAAATCCCTGAATGCAAAACAACGCGCCGAGTTGGCGGATATTTTTCTCAAACGATTAAGCCGTTACGATGTTCCGCTGCGCGAGATGGAATATTCCAACTACACATTTGATCTCGTCATGGATCAAGGCGCGTTTGCCGAATTCAAACGTCACCGCATGATGACGCAAACTCCGCAGCGACTGACGACGCGACTCGGGTACGCCATTCCGCTTTTGATGAGCGAGGCAGGCTTCGCGCCGCGATATGAAGCGGCGATGCAATCCGCGATGACGATGTATGAGAAGTTGCGCGCGTTCAATCCCGACGTCGCGCAGTATATTGTCCCCAACGGATTCAATCGCCGCGTGTTGGCGCAATTCAATTTGCGCGAAGCGTTCGCATTCTGCCAATTACGTTCCGCCGCCAACGCGCATTTTTCAATCCGCCGCGTCGCGCAGAAAATGTACGAAGAGATTGCCCGCGTCCATCCGCTGCTGACGCGCTACATGCAAATCCGCGACGAGACCTGGCAAAGTGTGGAAGAAAATTATTTTTCGCAAATTTAAAACCGTAGGGGCGCATCGCGATGC
>JAVHOY010000272.1:0-1743 GCA_036170295.1 bacterium | reverse complement strand
TCTGATACAATTCCCCACATGCAAAAAAAATATTTTCCTTACATCGCCCTCGCGGCGGGAATCGTCGCGCTGAGTTTATCCGCTATGTTTGTGCGCTGGGCAAAGGCGCCCGGCACGGTGACGGGATTTTATCGCGTGTTAATTTCCACTATTTTATTGGCTCCGCTTTTTATGCGACAGCAAAAACGTTTGCCGCCGATTGATAAAAAATATATTTATTTTCCGTTAGTCGCGGGAATTTTCACCGCCTTCGATTTCGCGTTTTGGAATTCGTCGTTGAAATATACAACCGCAGCCAACGCCACCTTGCTTGGCAACACCGCGCCGTTATGGGTTGCGCTGGTCGCCGTATTTATCTTCCGCGAAAAATTGCGCGGCGCCTTCTGGCTGGGACTTGCGCTCGCATTGATGGGCGCGGCGCTCATCATGGGCGGCGACTTTTTGTTTCATCCCACCTTTGGTCTTGGCGATTTGATGGCAAGCGGAGCGGCGATCTTTTACGCATCCTATCAACTCGCCACGCAGCATGGACGCAAACATATCGATCTGTTTCGCTACACATGGTTTGTAAGTTTAAGCGCGACGATTGGCTTGCTTGTTATCAACCTTGTCTTGGGCAATCAACTCACAAATTATCCCGCGCAAACATGGATGATTTTTTTGGCAAGCGCCATCGTCTCGCAGATGATCGGTTATCTTGCAATCACTTACGCGCTTGGACATTTGCCCGCGTCTATTGTCTCGCCCACTTTGATCGGTCAGCCGATTCTGACGACCATCCTTGCTATTCCGTTGCTAGGCGAAATTCCAAACGCTATCCAGTGGATCGGCGGCGCGATTGCGTTGGCGGGAATTTATATCGTCAATCAATCGCACGCGCAAAAAGAAGCGGAGATAATCAACGCTTAAGACTTGAATTTCAGTCCGCGCGCAACTATACTATTGTTGCGCATGAATGAATCTGCCGCAAAATTTTTTTCGGCTTGGTCATTAACAAAATTTATCAAAAAAAGGAAAATCTCATGGAAATAAAAATAACCACTGAAAGCGGACGAGTCCCTGTCACCGTCATCGCGGCAACAGGCAACATTGACACACACACATTTGAAACCTTCATGTCCAAAGCGCAAGAGACAATTGACGGAGGAGCGCGTCACATTCTGATTGATCTTACTCATGTGCCTTACATGAGCAGCGCCGGGTTGCGCGTCTTGAGCGCCATGTTCAATCAACTCCGCACGCTCAATTCCGACATGACCGAAGAAGAAGTCACCCAAGCCATCAACGCGGGCGCTTATAAATCGCCCTACTTAAAATTACTTAACCTGTCGCAGCAATCCAAACTGGCGTTTGAAACCGCCGGCTTTGATATGTTCCTCGAAACGTTCACGGATTTCAAAACTGCGGTGGACGCTTTCTAAAAAATCGAATCAAAAAAAGAGCGCGAATTTTTTTCGCGCTCTTTTTGATTCCCAATAAACTCGCATGGTAGAATCGTCGCATGACCGACCTCTTTGACCACGCTATGAATGAACGCATGAAGACCGAAGCGCCGCTTGCCGCGCGGATGCGTCCGCGCGCGCTGGATGAATACATCGGGCAGGAGCATATCGTCGGCGAAGGAAAACTTTTACAGCGCGCGATCAAAGCCGATAAACTTTTTTCATCCATCATTTTGTGGGGACCTCCCGGCACGGGCAAGACCACGCTCGCGCAAGTCATTGCCAACACCACCAAGAGTCA
>JAVHOY010000271.1:0-1754 GCA_036170295.1 bacterium | reverse complement strand
GATGTGCGTAACTCGCCGATGGTTGCCTGGCCCCTCACCCGCCTTGACATCTGCGTCATGTCCGACGGCGCGGCGGCGACCATTCTCGTTTCAGAAGAAGGCTTGCAGAAGCTCGAAGCCGCCGGCGCGAAGATTCCGCGTCCGCTCGTCAAAGTGACCGGCATTGGGCGCGGCACAGACGCGATGCGTTTAGGCGACCGCCCGCATTTGGATTACGAAACTTTCATGCGCGACTACGCCACGCCGCAAGAACAAAACTCGGATGACACGCGCAAGTATTACAAAAAACTTTGGGATCACGGCACACGCTACCCCGGCGCGCATTCGTTCCGCGCAGGACGCGCAGCGGGCAATATGGCTTATAAGCAAGCGGGCATTGCCGATCCGATTCATGATTTGGATTTTGTCGAATTACACGACGCGTTCACTTCATCCGAAGTTCAGACTTACGAAGACATGGGCTTGTGTCGTTACGGCGAAGGCGGACCTTTTGCGGAATCGGGCAAAGCCTTTATGCCAAATATTGATTACGGTTTGAAGTTGAAAAGCAAGAGCGAGTGCGCGGTGAATCCATCGGGCGGATTGATCGCCTGCGGGCATCCCGTCGGCGCGACTGGACTCATGCAAGCAGTGTTCGCCATCTGGCAACTTCAAGGGGCAATCAAAAAACATTTCAACGACGCTCACCTCCAAGTCAAAGATGCGAAGCGCGGCGCAATTCATTCTCACGCTGGCACCGGCACATACGTTTCAATCACCGTTTTAGAAAGGCAGGATTAGCCATGTCTAAATTACCTTCACGCAGAGAAGAAACTCTCGGCGGTTATATCGTGCATGGAGTTCCCTTCCCCGTCAGTTCCGACGAGGAGTCAATGGAATTTCTTAAGAAGATGTCGCCGATTCAAATCGAGCAGGAATATAAAATCACTTACCTGCATTCCTACGGACAAGACAGCCCGTGGTTCGCGGGATTGACCAACAAGCGCTTGCTCGCTTCGCGCGATCCTCAAAGCGGATACACATACGCGGCTCCGCGCGGCTCGGATATGTATTCGGGCGAAGAAACGAAATGGGTGGATATTACAGACGCGCCCGCGCATGTGCATGCCTTCACGGTTTGTTACTTCGGCTCGGAAGAGTTTCTGTCCGAATGTCCGTTTGTGTTGGCGCTGATTGAATTTGAAGACGTGAACACTTTGCTGTTGACTCGTCTCATGGGCGTTGACCCTGACGCGCCCACGCTGGATTGGATTGGCATGGAAGTGCGTCCTTATTTCATGCGCAACTCCAAGTTGAAGCCGACGGACGTGTATTTCAGTCCGAAGAAATGAGTAGTGAACAGTAGAGGTCATTGCGAGGAGCGTTCTTGTTCTTCGCGACGAAGCAATCCCTAACTGTGTGCGAGAGATTGCTTCGGGCTATCGCCCTCGCAATGACATATGAAAAAGTGGACTCGGCATTTGGCTGAGTCCACTTTTTTTGTTGTAACGTTTGAACGTTGAAACGTTTGCGCGTTACGTCATGTATAAAATCAAATTTCCCGTTTCATTGACGGCAACGCGCAATCTTCTTAACGGCGTATTCGCAGGTCCGCGTGTGACGTAGCCTTTGTCGTCATATTTTGAGCCGTGACACGGACATTCAAATCCGCTGTCCTTTGGTTCGACGGTGCAGCCGAGATGTGTGCAGACTAAACTAAACGCCATGTAGCCTGATTCATTATGAATCAACATCGCGGGGATTTGCGCCAGCAA
>JAVHOY010000270.1:0-1765 GCA_036170295.1 bacterium | reverse complement strand
CTGACAGGATCGCTGAACGGAAGACTCACGCGCTCCGCCGCCGCCACCTGCGCGGTCTCGCGCGCCAGCGCAGCCATCATCCGCCGCGCAGCGGGACGCGCCAATAATTCCCCGTTTGAGATTTGCAGCAGCGCGGTCAATGGATTGATCGCGGCGTTGACGACCAACTTGCCCCAGACGAGCGACTGCGCGTCAGTCACCACCTGCAAATTAAAATTGGACGAACGCAGCGCGGCTTCCAGCGGAGCGAGCCGGCGATGCTGTTCCACCGATACGATTCCTTCGCCGCCAGACTTGACCAGCCCCGCAGCCATCAGCATTGCGCCAGTTGTCGTCACGCCCAATGCCACGCGCTCCGCGCCGAGATCGCGCGCAAGAATTTCGCGGTTGCCCAATCCGTTTTGAAACGTGACCGCAAGACCGTCGCTTGCCAGCGCGGTTTTGAGTTGGCTCGCCGCGCGCTCCGTCTGCCATGATTTGACCAACACCAGCGCAAATTTTGCGCCGCCGACTTCGTTGGGATCATCCGTTACATGCACTGGATATGCGCGTTCGATTCCATTCGCATCCACAATGCGCGCGCCGTTTTGTCGCAAGGCATGAAGTCCGTCTTTCCATGTTCCCAGCATTGAAACAGAATGTCCCGCTTCGCTTAATCGCGCCGCGAACAAAGTCGCCAACGCGCCCGTGCCAACCAGTAAGATGGAATTTCGAATCATAAGATTTGCCTTTGGCTTCAACGTTCAAGCGTTCAAGCGTTCAAACTCTTTCCATTCGTCATCTGCCATTTCAACGGTATGCTCGACGGCGGGGAATTTCTTTGTTTCCACATCGTCAATGTATTCTACAAAAGCCCTGTTCATCTCCGCGTGGAAATTTGCGTATTGCTTGACGAATTTTGGCGTGAAGCGCTCAAACAATCCAAGCAGATCATGCGTGACCAGCACCTGACCATCACAACCTGCGCCCGCGCCAATTCCAATGGTGGGAATGGAAATTTGTTTGGAGATAGTTTCCGCCAGCCGCGCAGGCACAGATTCCAACACGAGGCTGAACGCGCCTGCGTCTTCAAGAATCTTCGCGTCTTCGAGCAAACGTTTCGCGGCGACGGCAGTTTTTCCCTGCGCGCGGAATCCGCCGAGTTGATGAACAGATTGCGGCGTGAGTCCCAGATGTCCCATCACGGGAATGCCCGCGCTTACAATCGCGCGGACCGCATCGGCGCGCTCGCGTCCGCCTTCAAGTTTGACCGCGTCCATGCCGCCTTGTTGCAGGAATCTTCCCGCGTTTCTGACGGCTTCTTCAATTGAAATTTGATAGGACATGAACGGCATATCGCCCACTAACAGCGCCGATTTTGCGCCGCGAGAAACCGCGCGCGCGTGATGAAGCATTTCATCCATGGTGACGGGCAGCGTGTTTTCGTAGCCCAAGACCACCATCGCCAGCGAATCGCCGACGAGGATGGAATCAATGCCTGCCTTGTCCATTGCCAACGAGGTGGGATAGTCATAGGCGGTCAGCATAGTGATCGGTTCGCCGCGTTCCTTTTTTTGGCGGAACGTAAGCGTGGTCACCTTCTTGCGAGTTGACGCATTTGTAGAAATTATTGTGGTAGACATGGTACCCTCCGATAAAGGTAGAGTCCGCAACGCCGCCCCCATCTTTGCGTTTTGGTTGGTAATTGGCGATTAGCAATTCGTCGCGTTCATGCTAAGCAGATACGCGCTGTGCGGCTATTATGGCATAAAAATAGAATTTATGC
>JAVHOY010000269.1:5879-7992 GCA_036170295.1 bacterium | reverse complement strand
GCGAATGTGATTGCGGAAAAGCGAAAAATAAAAATAGTAATTAGATGATTAGTAAATGGTAATTTGACGCGCCCCAATTACCATTTACTAATTACCAATCGTCATTACCTCCCCATGCTTCCCGAAAACTGGAATACTTCCCAACACATCCTCGTCATCCTCGCGCACCCCGATGACCCGGAATTTTTTTGCGGCGCAACGCTGGCAAGATGGGCGCGCGCGGGGCATCGCGTCACATATTATTTATTGACCTGCGGGGATAAGGGATTTAATCCCGTCACCTCGCCCGATATGACTCCCGAAAAATTATGCGGCATACGCCATGTGGAACAAAACAACGCCGCGAAAATTATCGGCGCGGACGCGGTTCACTTTTTGGATTATCAAGACGGATACCTGATTCCCGATTTGAATCTGCGCCGCGATATTGTGCGAATCATCCGCGCGGAAAAACCAGACGCGATCATGACCTGCGACCCGCAGAATCTCTTCGCAACTTATGGAATCAACCATCCCGATCATCGCGCCTGCGGTCAAGCCGTCATTGACGCGGTCTTCCCCGCCGCAGGCAATATCGCGTACTTTCCCGAACTGCTCGCGGAAGGTTATCCGCCGCATTCGCCAAAAGAAATTTGGTGTTCGCTTACTAATCAACCCAACACAACCGTTGACGTAACCGAAACGTGGGACATAAAAATCAACGCCATCCTTGAACATAAAACGCAAGTGCAGGATGTCGAGCAACTCATCAAACGCATGAAGGCGCGCAAAACGGATGACAGCGCGGAAGAAAATCCAAGATACGAAGAAAAATTCCGCGTGGTGAAATATACATAAGAGTCAAAAGTCAAAAGTCGAAGGTCTCAATCTTGATCTTCGACTTTTGACTTTCGACATTTGATAATCAAAGGAAAATAACATGACCGACTTTTTACCCGAAGCAAAATCACTTTTTGAATACACCCGCTCCATGCGCCGCGATTTTCACTCGCACCCTGAATTAGGATTCCGCGAAATTCGCACGGGCGGAATTGTGGCAAAAGAATTGGAAGCGCTCGGCATCGAAGTAACCAAAGGCGTTGGCAAAACTGGCGTCGTCGGATTCCTTGAGGGCGCAAAACCAGGTCCCACATTGTTATTACGCTTTGACATGGACGCGCTGCCAATCGTCGAAGACACCGGCGCGGAATATGCTTCGCTAAACAGCGGCGTAATGCACGCCTGCGGACATGACGGTCACACGGCGATTGGTTTAACGGTTGCAAAAATGTTGAACGCGCATAAAAACGAATTGGCGGGCAATATTAAATTTTGTTTTCAACCTTCAGAGGAAGGCAACAACGGCGAAGGACTCGGCGGCGCGGAAATGATGATGCGCGACGGCGTACTTGATTCCCCCAAAGTGGATATGACTCTCTCGATGCACTTATGGAATGAAAAGCCGCTCGGCTGGGCGCATGTGGCAAGCGGTCCCATCATGGCGGGCGCGGAACAATTCAAGGTGAAAATTATTGGCAAGGGCGGACACGGCGCGGTTCCACACGCGACGGTTGATCCAATCGTTTGCGCGGCGCAAATTATCTCGGCGGCGCAGAGCATCGTCTCGCGCAACGTCGCTCCGCTGGAAACCGCAGTGGTCAGTTTCACTATCGTCAACGGCGGCACGGCGTTTAATGTGATTCCGCAAGAAGCGATTATGGAAGGCACGATCCGCACGTTTGATCCGCGTGTGCGCGAAAAAGTTGTGAAGCGCTTTGAAGAAATCGTCGGCGGCGTTGCATCGGCAATGGGATGCCAAGCGGAGATTGATGTGAAGCGCCTCACGCCCGCGCTGATTAACGCGGAGCGGGTCAGCGCCAAAGTGCAGGAAACTGCGCGGCGCGTATTCCCAGATTTGGATCACGATAACACGCCGTATCTAACGATGGGCGCGGAAGACATGGCGTTCATGCAAGAAAAAGTGGACGGCTGTTATTTCTTTATCGGCTCGGCAAACGCGGAAAGACATCTCGACTACGGACATCATCACCCCAAATTTGATTTCGACGAGCAAGCGCTAATCAACGGCGCGGCGCTGATGGCTTCTGCGGCGGCGGATATTTTGAAGTAAAAA
>JAVHOY010000269.1:0-5779 GCA_036170295.1 bacterium | reverse complement strand
GATAGAACGGCGGCAAAATTTGTAGAGCCAAGCGCCTGACTCAACATCACGAGGGAAAGTTCCTTGCGCAAGATTCCAAAAATCAGCGGAACGCCAACTTCGGCGGGTAAACCCATCATCCATGTAAAAGGGCGAACGAGATAATTGAAAATATACGCCAATTGAAAATAATTCAGCAACGCAAGTACCGCGCTGCCCGCAATCAATAGGGGCCAGGCTTCCACAACAAACTCGCGCAACCGAAACCAGGCTTTATTGAAAACGTTTTTCAGCGTAGGGACGCGATAGGTTGGCATTTCCAAAATCAATCCGGGGGCGACATCTGGAAGCAGATTCGAGAGAATACGTCCCGTTAATGCAATGACCAAAATATTGAGCAGATATAAACCAAGCGCGGCAAGCGAGCCGAGATAGTACGCCACCAATCCAAAGACAACCGCCAACCGCGCCGCGCATGGGACAAGCGTGGCAAGCGCGGCAGCGATGTAACGATCGCGCGGCTCTTCCAATGTGCGCGTGGACATGACCGCTGGCACGTTGCATCCATAACCAAGTATGAAGGGGACAATCGCCTTACCGTGCAAGCCAATGCGGTGCATCAGCGCGTCCATCAAAAAAGCGATGCGCGGCAAATAGCCGATGTCTTCCAAAAGTCCCAAGCCCAAAAGAAACGGCAATAAGTATGGAAGAACAATGGCGACTCCCGCCGCGATGCCTTGCAAAATTCCAAGAAGCAATTGAGAAACGAGCGAACCTTGCGTAAACGGCGCAAGCGCGATATTGGTTATCAGATTGAAAAAAGCCAGCAAAGGCGGTTCGGTTAATTTGCCAATTCCATAAACCGCTTGAAAGAATAAAAGCAAAACAGACAGCAAGAGAACGTAGCCCCAAATTGGATGAAGCAAAATGTCGTCCAAGCGATCGCGCATGGATGAAAATCTTTCGCCTTGCTTTACAAATTTTTTAGCGAGTTCAATAGATTGCCGATGGCTTGCTTCGGCAGTCCAATCCATAATGTTGCGCGTTTTATTTTCTTTTTTTCTCGCCTGCTCCAACGCTTTGACAAAGAGCCCCTTCACGCCGCGTCCTTTGCTTGCCACCAAAGGCAACACAGGAATGCCAAGTTCCTGCGCGAGTCCTTCGCCGTCAATATGCAAACCCATGCGCGCGGCTTCGTCCATCATATTAAGCGCGAGAATTAGCGGCTTGTTAAATTGCATCAATTCAAAGGTCAGCGAAAGCGCGGAAGCGAGTTGCGTGGAATCCGCAACGTTGACAATGACGTCCACATTCTGCGAATCCATATAACGCGCGGCTTCCAACTCGGCGGGACTTCCGCTTTGCAGCGTGTACGCGCCGGGCAAATCCACCAGATCAATCACCTCGCCCGCGACGCGCACGCGGCTTTCTGTGAACTTAACGGTTGTGCCGCTAAAGTTTCCCGTCTCGGCTTTATATCCTGCAACCTGATTGAACAACGTGCTTTTCCCGCAATTCGGCAAACCGATGAGCGCGACTTTCATTTAATCTCCACGATGATTTTTTCCGCGATGTCGCGCCCCAATGCGATCTCGCGCCCGTTGACTTGAACCAGCAGCGGACCGCCCAGCGGCGCGACGCGCACGACGCATAAAGAATCGCCTTGATATAAACCGTATTGATTTAATTTAGCGATCAATGAAGCATCCACAACCGAAAAAAATTTAACCTGCGTATTCAAAGGAACATTCAAAAGTTTCATAAGTCCGTTTATATGCGAACGCGGAACATTCGGCAAGTGATGAAAATCCTTACATCTGCAAATAAAGGTAAAATTGAAAATATGAAACGCAAACGAAATTGGATTATTGCCGTCGCGCTGACCGCCGCCGCGGGATTTATCGCATTGCAAAGCGGACACACACCCGCGCCATCTGCCTCCGCAACTCAAACGGCGCTTGAACCAAATGCGCCAACCGTCGCGGCAACTTACGAAGGCTGCGCTTATACATGGGCGTATCACGATGCGCCCAAACTCGCCGATAAAGTCAACGCGATGATTCGCAGCCTTGATGCGAAAGCAAGCGCGCGCGCATCCCTGTATGGCGAAGATTGCGTTTACGCCGACGGTCATTCCACTTTCAGCGTAATGGAAACGGATTTTTACGCGCGCCTGCCCGTTGACGATCTAACGAACGAAAAATTCTTCGGCGATTGGATGGCGCAAGTCATGTCGCTGATCGCGCAAATTCCGCGCGAAGAAATTCAAGGCGATTACGGCTTCGTGGAATTTTCGTTCGAGAAAGGCGAATGGGAACATGCCGTCGCGCGCGTTCCGATTCAAAAGTGGAAAGATGAAGCGCAAGGTAAAAGCGGGGTTGAGTTGTACAAGATGTTCAGCGCCGCTCCATAAAAGCCCATAGTTTTCACACAACATTTTTGCGGTTGATTAATTAAAAGTCGCTATAATCAGCGCGATTAAAATCGCGTAGGAGAGATTATGAAAAGATTAAAGTTGTTATCCATCCTCATGGGGGGTGGAATTCTAGCGTTTGCGCTGATTCAACTCGTGCCGTTTGGACACGACCACGCCAATGCGCCCGTCGTATCGGAACCGCAGTGGTCAAGTCCGGAAGCGCGCGCGCTGGTCAAGCAGAGTTGCTTTGCATGTCACAGCAACGAAGTGATATGGCCCTGGTACAGCAATGTAGCGCCCGCCTCATGGCTGGTGCAAATTGACGTCATCAGGGGACAGCGTAAATTCAATTTTTCAGATTGGAATAAAAAACACGGAAGATTGAATGAAATGATCAGGACGATCCAAGAAGGCGAGATGCCGCCCCTTCAATATACAATCGCGCATCCAGAGGCGCGCCTAAACGCTCAGCAACAACAGGCTTTGATAGACGCGCTAAAAAGTTCGATCCAGTAACAGCGCGACAAAACGTCTCCTGCCAATTTACGACGGGGGACGTTTTATTTTTCCGTCAATTTTTGTAAAAGTTTTTCTTCGTCCGCCGCGTTCTCAACTTCCCCATCCAACCGCGCCGCGCGGAGTTGAGATAGGATTTCCTTATATCGCGGACCCGGCGCGATACCGCGCGCTTTCAAGTCGTCGCCTGTGACGTTTGATTTTATATGTTGCCATTTTACTAGGAATTCTTTCAAAGCAGATTCATTCGTCGCCAGCCAAAGCGCGTAAATGGAAATCAAAGAAAATCTTTCAAGATGAAATGTCCATGCGCTGGGTTTGGAGTCTTTGAACGAAATTAAATCTTTTTTTAATTGAATGGCGGCAAGAGAGGCGGCGGTTAACTCAAAAGTAAAATCAAAACGCTTTGATAAAGTATGAATCAAATCTTTGGACGAATCCATGAGCCAAAGCAAATAACCGAGTAAAACGCGATCCGCAGAAACGCCAAATTCAATCGGCGGCTCAGAGTTCAACAAGCCTGAATAACTCAGATTGAATTCAGGCAGATTGAAAATATCGAGAACGCCCAACTCTTTCAAACGCGAGAACATCAGCGCGGCGTTTTCTTCTTCAAAAATCAAATCAAATTCGTGGCGGATTCTTTCTCCGCTTAGTTTTGAGAGAACATCAAAGGATTCTGGATTGATAAGTTTCAGCGTATCTGCGTCAATCTTAAATCCATAGCGTTGCTCGTAACGGACAGCGCGAAAGATGCGCGTGGGATCATCCATGAAAGAACGCGGATGCAAGACGCGGACGACTCCTTGCGCGAGATCATCCTGACCGTCAAGCAGATCAATCAATTCTCCAAAATTCTCGCCATCCAAGCGGACAGCCATTGTGTTGATGGTGAAGTCGCGGCGGCTAATGTCGTCTTCGATAGCGGCGAGTTTTACAGTGGGCAATGCGCCAGCTTGTTTATAGGTTTCAGAACGGGCGGCGATGAGGTCTAAGGTTTCAGATGTCTCCGATGGAAGAAACCAAATGGCTGTGCCGAATTTGCGATGCACGGTGAGTTTGCCGCCGTATTTCCTGACGAGTTCGTCGCCAAGTTCAATCGCGTTGCCTTCAACGACAACGTCAAAATCATTGACGGGTTTTTGCAGAAGCAAATCGCGGACAAATCCGCCCACGAGGTAGCAGGACATTTTCATGGACGCAGACTGCGCGGCAATATCCGAGAGCAGAATCTGCTTGGCGGGCGGAATCAAATTTGGGTCGAGCATAAAATCGCGCAGGTCTTTTTTCATAGAAACCATTTTACATCACTTATGATGTAACACGACATAAATGTCGCGCTACGAAACAAAAAAAGACTCGACTGTTCATCGAGTCTTCCTAATCGCTAATTACCAGTTACCTGCATCATTCCACAATATTGATCGGCAGGCTGTTGTTTGCGCTCATTGCCGCAACGCTGACTTGCGCCGCGATTCTTTGCGTGATCTCTTGCAGCGATTTTGCGACGGCTGACTCAGGATGAGAGACAACGATGGGACTGCCAATATCGCCGCCAATGCGGACGTTTTGATCAATCGGAATTTTCCCGAGGAAAGGAGTTGCGGTAGCGCGCGCAAGTTCTTCGCCGCCGCCCGAACCAAAGATATCCATGCGCGTACCGTCGGGCAAATCAAGATACGACATGTTTTCGACCACGCCGAGAATCGGCACTTCTAATTGCTTGAACATATTCAAACCGCGACTGGCGTCTTCAAGCGAAACGAGCTGCGGCAAAGTGACAACCACCGCGCCGCTCAAAGGCAAGGCTTGCGCGAGCGATAGCGCCGCGTCGCCTGTGCCCGGCGGAAGATCAATGATGAGATAGTCTAGCTCGCCCCATTCCACGTCGCTGAGAAATTGGCGAATGGCGGAGTTAAGCATCGGTCCGCGCCAAATAAGCGGTTGACCGGGTTTGACCAGCAATCCCATGGAGACCATCTTAATGCCATGCGCTTCTGCGGGGACAATTCTCTGTCCATTGGGCGGCGGAAGTTTATCCACGCCGAGCATGGTGGGCGTATTGGGTCCATAAATATCCGCGTCCATCAAACCGACGCGCGCTCCGCTTTGCGCTAACGCAACGGCGACGTTCACAGAGACAGTTGATTTGCCAACGCCGCCTTTGCCCGATCCAATCGCAATCGCGTTGCGGATCGGCATGGCGACTAATCCGCGCATACGTCCGTCGTTCGGCACATCCGAATCAAGTTTGAGGTCAATGGATTTAACGCCTTCAACAGCCATCACTGCCTCGCGCACTTCTTTTTCAATGCGCGCGCGTAAAGGACAGGCGGGAGTGGTGAGCATAACGGTAAAAGAAACTTTATCGCCTTGAATTTCCAAATTGCGAATCATATTCAAGGCAACAAGGTCTTGATGTAACTCAGGTTCCTGCACTTTGCTTAACGCGGCTAATATCAATTCTTTTGTGATTGTCATTTTATTTTTAAACCTCTAAACACAAAGTACACGAAGGGCACGAAGTAAAAAAGGTATTAAACCTTTGTGAACTTCGCGCCCTTCGTGTTTAATTATTTTTTACGCCGCAACGGACGCTGCTGCCTTTGCGGCTTTCGCGGCTTCCTTTGCTTTACGCGCTTCTTCTTCGCGGGCATAATTTTCGGGGCGGATGCTTGCATAGTACGACGCAGGTTTGAGCAACTTATCAAGGTCGTACACGTTGCGATGATAGGAAGCGATGTCAAATTTATGATCCATCTTGATTGCGTCGAAGGGACAATACTCGGCGCAGAATCCGCAGTTCATGCAAATATCCATATCTACATAAAACTCGGCGGGTTGCGGAACGGGTCTGCCTGTGTTGGG
>JAVHOY010000268.1:0-1781 GCA_036170295.1 bacterium | reverse complement strand
GCTTACGGAGTCCTCATGACCTCTTCCACTAAACTCGCCGCCTCCCTCGTTGATGTTGCTATGGGACGCAAACCCGCCGACCTTGTGATTCTCAAGGGTCAATGGGTCAGCGTGCAATCGGGCGAAATCATCCCCGATACGGATATTGCCGTCGTGGATGGTCGCATTGCGTATGTCGGCGATGACGCAAGCCATACGATCGGTAAGAAAACAAAAGTCATTCAAGCGCGCGGGCGTTACCTTGTGCCGGGACTGCTGGACGGTCACATGCACGTTGAGTCGGGCATGGTCACGGTCACCGAGTTTGTCCGCGCTGTGGCAGTTCGCGGCACGACGGGCATGTTCATTGATCCGCATGAGATCGCGAATGTCTTTGGTCTCAAAGGCGTGAAACTCATGGCGAATGAAGCCGCCAAACAGCCCATTCACGTTTGGGTGCAAATGCCCTCGTGCGTGCCGTCCGCGCCGGGGTTTGAAACAACGGGCGCGTCCATCGGCGCAAAAGAAGTCGCGGAAGCGATGACATGGAAAAATATTATCGGACTCGGCGAGATGATGAATTACCCCGCCGTATTTATGTCCGATAAAAAAATGCTGGATGAAATGTCCGCGACTCACGCCGCGGGAAAAACCATCGGCGGACATTATCCCTCGCCCGATTTGGGTCTGCCCTTTCACGGATATGTCGCGGGCGGCGCGGAAGACGACCACGAAGGAACTCGCGTCGAGGACGCAGTTGCCCGCGTGAGACAAGGCATGAAAGCCATGCTGCGCTATGGCTCTTCGTGGCATGACGTCGCCGCGCAAGTCAAAGCCATTACCGAAAAGAAGTTAGATTCGCGCCGCTTTATTTTATGCACGGACGACTCGCACGCGCAGACACTCTCGCAAGACGGTCACATGGATAGAGTCTTGCGCCACGCCATCGAGCAGGGACTTGCTCCCATGACCGCGCTGCAAATGATGACCATCAACACCGCCGAACATTTTGGACTTACAAAAGAAATGGGCATGATTGCGCCCGGACGTTGGGCGGATGTGGTCTTGGCGGAAGACTTGATGAATTTCAAAGCCGATGTAGTCATCGCCAAAGGTCAAGTCATCGCGGAAAGCGGCGAATGGCAAATCAAATTGCCTGCGGTGAAATATCCCAAGTGGGCGACCCATTCCGTTCATGTGAAACGCGCATTGAAGGCGGAAGATTTTGCGTTGAGAGTTAAAAATCAAAATCCAAAGGTCACAGCGCATGTGATTGGCGTGATTGAAAATCAAGCGCCGACTCGTCATTTGACCTTCGACCTTGAACCTTTAGATGGAGAAATCAAGCCGGATATTTCCCGCGACCTTGCAAAAATCGCGGTGGTGGAACGTCATCGCGCAACGGGCAAAGTCACGGTTGGGTTGGTCAGCGGATTTGGATTTACGCGCAAATGCGCGGCGGCTTCTACGGTGATGCACGACAGCCATCAAATGATGGTGGTGGGAACAAGCGAAGAAGATATGGCGCTTGCCGCGAATGAATTAGCAAAATGCGGCGGCGGTCAAATCATTGTGATAGACGGCAAGGTGGCAGGAAAAGTTGAATTGCAAATCGCGGGCTTGATGTCCGCCGAGCGCATGGAACTTGTCGCCGAAAAAGCCGCGTCGGTGTTGCAGGCATTTGCCATGTGCGGCTGCGAGTTGAACAATCCCAATATGCAATTGAGTTTGCTCGGCTTGGCGGTCATTCCCGAACTGCGCATCACCGATAAGGGACTGGTGGATACAACGAATTTTGATTT
>JAVHOY010000267.1:0-1781 GCA_036170295.1 bacterium | reverse complement strand
GCTTATTTATCCCATTCTTCCCGTAATATACGCTTCCGTCAATTCTTCTTTTGGGCGCGTAAATATTTCTGTCGTCGGCGCAAACTCGACCAACTCGCCAAGCCAGAACAGTCCCGTATAATTTGAAACGCGCGCGGCTTGTTGCATGTTGTGGGTGACAATAACAATGGTGTAATCTTTTTTCAAATCCGCGATCAATTCCTCCACGCGCAACGTAGCGATGGGATCAAGCGCGGAAGTGGATTCGTCCATCAGAATCACTTCAGGTTGAACAGCCACCACGCGCGCAATACACAACCTTTGTTGCTGACCCAGCGACAGCCCAAGCGCATCGGATTTCAAATCATCCTTCACTTCATCCCAAAGCGCGGCGGCAATTAAACTTTTCTCAACAACTTCGTCCATCTTTACATCCATGCCCATCACGCGCGGACCAAACGCCACGTTATCATAAATAGATTGTGGAAATGGATTCGGCTTTTGGAAGACCATGCCCACGCGCTGACGCAGATTGACCACGTCCATATCAGGCGCGTAAATATCTTCGCCTTTGAGAAGTATCTTTCCCTCAACGCGCGTATTTGAAATGGTATCGTTCATACGATTCAAACAGCGCAAAAAGGTAGACTTACCGCAACCCGAAGGACCGATCAACGCGGTCACTTGTTGCGGTTCAATCTCAAGATTGATGTTTGACAGCGCTTTTTTATTGATGTTGTAGAAAAAGTTCAATTGCTGAACGGAGAAAGCGGATGTGGTCATGGGAGGATTTTATCAGAAAGGATGAATTATGAATGATGAAGGATAAACTTTTGCGACTACTTGTTTACCTGTCTACCAGCGACTATAATTCACAACAATGAAACGACTGTTTACGCTCTTTCTTCTATTCTCTTTTATCCTCGCTTCATGCGGGACGTCCAACGGTTCCGCCGCTGATTCCGCCGCGCAATATATCGAAAACAAAGGCTCGGATACCATCGTCAATCTTGCGCTGGCGTGGGCGGAACAATATCAAAGCGAACATCCCGACGTGAGAATCTCGGTCACTGGCGGCGGATCGGGGACGGGCATCGCGGCGCTGATCAACAACACGGTGGATATCGCCAACGCGTCGCGCAAAATCAAGGATGAAGAAATCGCGGAAGCAAAATCTAAGGGAGTGAATCCCGTCGAACATATCATCGCGCGCGACGCGATTGCGGTGATCGTCAATCCAACGAACCCCGTGAGCGAATTGACGTTGAAACAAATCTCCGATATTTACAGCGGAAAAATCACAAACTGGAATCAAGTCGGCGGCGAGAATCGTCCGATTGTCAAACTTTCGCGCGAGACCAATTCAGGCACGCATGTTTATTTTTTGGAGACGGTAATTCGTCTGGGCAGCAAGACCGATAAAACTTTATTCTCAATGGATACGTTGTTGCTGCCGTCATCCGAAGGAATTATTTCAGAAGTCCGCGACAACCCCAATGCCATTGGCTATGACGGCTTGGGTTATATCCCAAAAGACTTGAAGACAATTGCGATTGCAAAAGAAGACGGCGGCGCGTATGTGTTGCCGTCCATTGAAACTGTCAACGACAAAACCTACGCCATTGCGCGCGATCTTTATATGTACACCAATGGCGAAGCGACAGGCGTAACTAAGGATTACCTTGAATGGATCGTATCCCCCGAAGCGCAAGACATTGTCGCCAAGTTGGGATTTGTGCCTGCGAAATAAATTTCGTAGGGGCGCGACAATGTCGCGCCCCGAAACGAAAATCATGGTAAAA
>JAVHOY010000266.1:0-8069 GCA_036170295.1 bacterium | reverse complement strand
CATCGCATCGAAGGCATCGGCGATAAGCATGTGCCGTGGATTCACAACACAAAGAACACCGACATGATCACCGCGATTGACGATAACGCGGTTGTCAATCTCGCGCGCTTGTTCAATGAAGAAAACGGACGCGCTTATTTGGTCGAGAAGGGCGTTCCTGAAAATATCGTCGCGCAACTTGAGTTGTTGGGATTCTCCGGCATTTCAAATGTCTTGAGTTGCATCAAAGCCGCGAAGTATTATGAGATGGACGAGAACGATGTGATGATTACCGTGCTGACGGATTCGATGGAACTCTATCGCTCGCGTCTGCATGAAATGCAGCAGGAGTTTGGCGAGTACAGCGAATCTAACGCCGCCGCCGATTTTGCGCGTTACCTGCATGGACAGTCCACCGACAATATGCTCGAACTGCGCTATACCGATAAACGCCGCGTGCATAATTTGAAATACTATACTTGGGTCGAGCAACAAGGACGTTCGTACCGCGAGATTCAAGATCAATGGTATGAGCCCAATTACTGGACCGATGTCCAAAAGCAAGCCGATGAAATTGACGAGTTGATCGTTGAGTTCAATAAAGAAGTTGGTTTGATGTAGGGAATGCAAATCTCCGAAGTCTTTGTGACCTCGGAGATTTTTAAAGTTGTAAGGAGAAAAAAATAATGAGTTTCCTTTCCAACCTGTTTGGACCTTCAGTTCCCAAACTTACCGCTGTTGAATTAAATGAAAAATTGAAGTTTGGAAAACATCCGTCAGTGGTTGATGTGCGCCAGCCGGACGAATTCCGTCAGGGACATATTGCCAGCGCGAAATCCATTCCGCTGAATGATTTGCATAAGCGCATGAACGAAATTCCCAAAGGACGCGAAATCGTTTGCGTGTGCGCTTCGGGCAGCCGCAGCGCCGCCGCCGCAAAAGTTTTGGCGAAAGAAGGTTATACCGTTTTTGATTTGCAAGGCGGCATGGGCGCGTGGCGTCACGCGAAGTTGCCCGTGCAGAAATAAAATTAATTGTAGGTCACGCCTTAGCGTGACCTATGTTTTAATCTGTTGCGCCAGCGGGTCTGAGGTCTTTCAAATTTAACTGATACGTTATCTTGCCGTTGTATTCGTTGGGTTCGTAGGTAAATAAAATATCAATACGCGGCGGCATTTTAGTTTGCCAAGCGCCGAGTTTGAATCCGATGGCGTTGTGCGGGTAGCCAGATTCGTCTTCGAGAGTCAACTTCAAATGTTTCGCGTCCGCGCCGACGGTGCGCGCATTTTTCACTTTGACGTCTCGCGCCACAAAAGTTGGGTTGGGGTTTCCGTAACCAGTCGGCTCCAAATACTTCAGCGCTTTTTCGTATAACTCGCCGCGCATTTCGGTCAGCGAAACTTCAACGTCGGCGGTGAGCGTGGCGCGCAAATCTTTTTCTGCCAGTTGATTCTTTGCGATGGATTTCAGTCTTTCCACCAACGCGGATAAATTTTCATTCTTCACGGTGAAGCCCGCCGCCGCCGCGTGACCTCCGTGACGGACGAGCAAATCCGCGCATTGATCGAGCGCGTCGGTGATGTGAAATTCAGGAATCGAGCGACACGATCCGCGCGTCTCGTCCGCGCCTTTGGAGGCGACAATGGCGGGGCGGTAGTGAGCTTCGGTCAAGCGCGACGCGGCGAGACCAATCACGCCCGAATTAAATTCTTCATGCGCGGCGAAGAGTAGATACGCGTCAGGGTCGTCGCGCATCGCAATCTCTTCCGCCGTGATTTGCATCTCGCGCGTAATATTTTGTCGCTCGCGGTTTTGGATATTTAACTCTTGCGCCAGTTGCCCCGCGCGCGCGGAATCTTTGGTGGTCAGCAATTCAAACGCGGCGAGCGCTTCTTTCAATCTTCCTGCCGCATTGAGTCGCGGACCCAATGAAAACCCAATATGCCCCGCGTTGACTTTTGGCAGCGATACATCCGCGACTGCCGCGAGCGAGAATAATCCCTGCCGCGTGGTTTGCTTCATTTGCTTGAGCCCATTGCGGACGAGAATTCGATTCTCGCCCGTCAGCGGCGCGAGGTCTGCGACAGTGCCGAGCGCGACAAGATCGAGCAAAGAATTAAGGATGGACGATGAAGGCTGAAGGCTGAACAGCGCTTCGGCAATTTTGTAGGCGATGCCCACGCCCGCCAAATCTTTATCGGGATAAATATCGCCGCGTTGTTTGGGATTGATAACCGCGAGCGCGGGAGGCAGCTCGCCTTCGGCGGGGTGGTGGTGATCGCTGATGATGAGATCAAGCCGGATGTCTTGCGCGTGTTGCGCTTCGCTGTGCGAGCGAATTCCGCAGTCCACCGTGATGACGAGTTTGATTCCGTTTGACTTAAGTTCGTCAAGCGCGTTGTTGTTTAATCCGTAGCCTTCTTCAAATCGGTTGGGAATGTATCCGCGCGCGTCGGCGTTGAGATATTGAAACGCTTCCACCAACAGCGCAGTGGACGTGACTCCATCCACATCGTAATCGCCGTAAATGGCAATCGGCTCGTGGCGCTCAATGGCGCGTTGAATACGATCCACTGCGGAGCGCATGCCCGTCATTTGAAAAGGATCAGCGTTGAAATTTGGCTTGGCGTTAAGATAAGCGCGCGCTTCCGCGTCGGTTGGATAGCCGCGATTGAAAACGATCTGCCGTAAGATGCGCGGAAATTTTTCGAGGGCTTTGTCGGCTTCGGGCGAAATCATTGGCTGGACAAGCCAGCGTTTTTTTGTGGGGGCGTTATCTATCATATATGATTCAAAGTATAAGCGTTGACGTAACCATGCGGAAGGGGCTGTATAATATTGCATAACGCGACATAAATGTCGACACAAAATCTTTGGAGCAAAAAATGAAGCCGCTTGAATCTGATGAAAGACTTGCCCCCGTGATGATCTACACTCACAATATGCTTGTGCATGGCGAACTGGTTGCAAAGGAAAGCGTTCGCGTGAGCATCTTGTTGCGCACACAAGGCGTTCCAAATTATCTGCGACTTCACAACGCGCATGTGATTGTGTTTGGCGGTACGCCGCCGAAGACGCTTTCATATCCAGAGATATTCGTTCCCACGCCGAGCGTGATCGCTTTTCATCTTGTTCCGCCCGCGCAGGATGCGATGGATTATGACGCAACCGAAGGCAACCGCATGATGCAGCCGATGGATTTGCTTGTGGGGACGTTTCAACTCAAGGGACATATCCGCATCTCCACGCAAGCCGAAGTGAGCGTGAGCCTTGAAGTGATGCGTATTTCGTGGATGTCTATTTATGACGCGAAAATTACGAACCCATATCTGCCGCAGTTTAATCTCAGTGTGCCGATGCTGTTGATTAGTCCCACGCAGGTTAGCATGGCATTGGTGTAGTTTTTTATGTCAATATCTTTGTAGAACAAAAACCGCAGGTAATGAGTCTGCGGTTTTTGTTGTTTACTTTATCGCTTTATCCGCTTCGGTTTGAAGTTGTGCTTTTATTGTTTCAAAATCGAGACCGTTCGCGCTGGCGTAATCTTTGACTGTCATGGCGGGGTCGGGCATGGGCGCGCCGATGATTTGCTCAATGACGGCTTGCGGAACGCCCCATTGAATTAATTCGCCGAAGGCGGTTTTTCCTTTGATGGTTGTTTCCGTAGTGGCGGCGGGAGTTGACTCGGTTGCGGGCGTGGATTCAACTTGGGATGTGGGACTTACTTCGCCTTCGGGGGGTGTCGCGGGTTTTACATCTACTGTGTAAGTTTTGAGATAGGCAATTTGCTCGACGGTGAGATTGTTTTTCGCAAGCAGGATATCTGCCGCAGGTTTGGGCAGATAGATATCCTGCCCTGTCGTATCGAATGGCAAGCCGAGATAAAACGCAACAAACATGCGGACAGAGCTTGTGCCGATTTCGTAGCCGCTATCGGCGTACATCGTTTCGAGACTTTTCACGGCAAATGCGGCGGGATTATCGGTTGTGACTTGAAACGCTTGCGCGAGCGTTTCAGGCGCGACGTCAAATGAATTGGCGATGTCGCCGAATGTGTACGAGCCGCGAATATCCGCTGGGTTTGCCTGCCCTGCAAATTCGCCTTCGCTAAATGTGACGGGGATTTTGGTCGATTCGGTTTGCCACCAGCCGAGCGCGGAGGCGCTGGCAATGCCGCCAAATATGAACGCGATAATAACGAGCGCAAGCGTTTTTGATGTGATTCTCATTTTACACTTCCGTTGGTGAATACCACTGTGCTGGCAACGGGGCAGATTGCTTCGGATGTACATTCTAGACACGAAATACAACGCGGGTCGCGCACGATAGTTAATTTATCTACAGGGATGTTCATGGGGCACATGATGGAACATGCGCCGTCGGCTTTGCATGTGGATTCCGCGCGTTTGATGGAGAAGATGCGGAAGTAGTTTGTAATTCCAAGAACCGCGCCATACGGACAGGCATATTTGCACCACGGACGTTCTACGAAGACCGAGAGCGCGAGAGTGATGCCAAGCACGATGAGCGCAGTCGGCGCGACTTCGGCGCTCCAAAAATTGAAGAGCGCAAAATATGGGTCGTACGATTCAAAGACCAAGACGCCGCTTGTCGCGGTGACGTATAAGACCCAAATCAAAATCCCATAGCGCGCATAGCGCAGGATGTTGTCGAGTTTGGTTGGAACAAAATGGTTGTAGCGTTTTTTGAAAATTTTATGTCCCAGTTTGCCAACCCATTCTTGAATGGTTCCAAGCGGGCAGACCCATCCACAAAAAACAGGACCGAAGAAGATAGCGAGCAGGATGCTTAACCCTGCCAATATGAGCGATGAGTCGTGAATTTTCTTAACGAGCGCCCCGCTGGATACGAAGGTGTAAAGAGTTTCCACGCCGCCGAAGGGACAAACCGCGTGCAGTGATGCGCTGGAAAGGAAGGGAATTGCAGATATTCCATTTTCTACGAGCGTGTGATTGATTGCGATTGCCGCAATGAGAAGAAAGAAGAACCACTGCGCGACGCGGCGTATCCAAATGCTGCGCGGACGAAAGAGTCGAAACTGTTTTCCAAAAATTTTTACGGTCATGTATGCCTCCGAAATTTATGATGTACATAGTGTAATTTTTGTTTGTACGCAATTTCGGAAGGTTTTGTGAAGGTTTGGTAAAGAGTTTTCCTTTAATCTCTGGTTATAATCCTTCCAACAATGGACTTCAACAATTCTCTATCTCAACTCCCCGCGCTATCCGCAAAACGCATTGCGCTACGGATTGCTCAACCCGCAGAACGCGCTTTGCGTCAGGGGCATCCGTGGATCTTTGATCAATCCATCGCCGAGCAAAGTCACAAGGGCGCGCCCGGCGATCTTGCGGTTATCTTCGATGACAAGCGCCGCTTTCTTGCAGTCGGCTTATACGATCCCACATCCGCAATTCGTGTGCGGATTTTGCAATCGCGCGAACCTGCCGCCATCAACGCGGATTGGTTTCAACGCAAACTTTCTGCCGCCGCTCATCTGCGCGAATCGTTGAAAGAAAAAAATACCGATGGCTATCGTCTCGTTCACGGCGAAAACGACGGCTTGCCCGGCGTGGTCATTGACCGTTACGCCGACACGCTCGTTCTCAAACTTTACACCCCCGCGTGGATTCCCCATCTCAAAGAATTTTGCGAAGCGTTGGCGCAAGTCAGTTTAGCCAAGCATTTGATTTTGCGACTCAATCGCTCGCTTCAAGCGCAGCCTGAATTTTTATTTGGTCTCAGCGATGGGATGACGCTCACGCGACTCGCTCCCCCGCAATTGATTCTATTTCACGAAAATGGACTGACCTTCGAGTCTGACCCCGTTCACGGGCAGAAGACTGGCTTCTTCCTCGATCAACGCGACAACCGCGCGCGCGTAGAAGCGCTATCCAAAAACAAATCTGTGTTGAATGTATTCGCCTACACCGGCGGATTTTCCGTTTACGCGGCGCGCGGCGGCGCAAGGGAAGTGGTCAGCGTGGATATCGGCGTGCCCGCGATCGAAGCCGCGCTCCGCAACATGGCGTATAACAAACTGACCGCGCCGCACGAGACCATCGCCGCAGACGCGTTTGATGTATTGGCTCGCATGGAATCGCAAAAGCGTTTATTTGATATGGTCATTCTTGACCCGCCGATGTTTGCTCAAAACGAAAAACAAATTAGCGCGGCGCTTTCCGCTTATCGCAAATTGACTCGGCTTGGCTTATCGGTTTTGCGCCCCGGCGGAACGCTCGCGCAAGCATCCTGCTCCAGCCGCGTGGACGCGGATTCGTTTTTCGAATCCATTCATCAAGCCGCAAAAGAATCAAACCGCCGATTAATAGAAATTGAGCGCACAGGTCACGCGCTCGATCATCCCGTTAGATTCAAAGAGGGCGCGTATTTGAAATGTTTGTTTGCGCGCGCTTAACCGTCATTGCAAGGGTGTTCTTGCTCTTCGTCCGAAGCAATCCCCAAGCGGTGCAGAGATTGCTTCGTCGCTTCGCTCCTCGCAATGACAAGCATCGTCTATCGCTTATAATCTTCCCATGTTTGAATTTCAAATCACCGCCAAAAACAACCGCGCCCGCGCCGGAGTTTTTTCCACGCCGCACGGCGACCTCCTTACGCCGGTCTTCGCGCCGGTTGGCACGCAAGCCACCGTTAAGACGCTCACGCCGGAACATCTTAAATCTATCAACGCCTCGCTGGTGTTGAGCAATACCTATCATTTATATCTGCGCCCCGGCGACGAGCTCGTCCGCGACATGGGCGGGCTGCATAAGTTCATGCAATGGCACAATCCCATGCTGACCGACTCAGGCGGCTATCAAGTTTTCTCCTTATCGAACACACGCAAAATTGACGATGACGGCGTGACCTTCAAGAGTCACATTGACGGTTCGACGCATCGCTTCACGCCGGAGAAATCAATTCAAATTCAAGAGAATCTCGGCGCGGATATCATCATGGCGTTCGATGAATGTTCTGACCCGAATGACGCGGCGTACTCGAAGATTGCGATGGAGCGGACTCATCGCTGGGCGGAGCGTTCCCTGCGCGCCAAAACGCGGAGCGACCAAGCCTTATTTGGAATCGTACAAGGCGGAGTGAATCCGCGCCTCAGAGAAGAATCTGCGAAGTTTATCGCCTCACTGAATACGCCCGGCGTCGCCATCGGCGGACTCTCCGTGGGCGAAACAAAAGATGAAATGCACACGACGCTGGATGTGGTCACGCCGCTGCTGCCTGAAAACAAACCGCGCTATCTGATGGGAGTCGGCACGCCGGAAGACATCATCAACGGCGTGGCGCGTGGAATTGATATTTTCGATTGCGTGCTGCCGACTCGACTTGCGCGTCATCACTCCGCGTTCGCGCCCGAAGGGCGGCTCAATATGATGAACGCAAGTTTTGCGCGAGACGAGCGCCCCATTGACGAATCTTGCGATTGTTATACTTGCAAAACTTTTACGCGCGCCTACATTCGTCATCTCATTGTCGCAAAGGAATTATTGGCTGGGACTTTGTTATCCATTCACAACCTTCGCGCGTTGATTCGGCTGGTAGAATCTTTACGCGTTTCTATTTTGGAACATACTTTTGAAAGCAAGTCTGCTGAATTGCTGACTCAATGGAAAAATAACGCATCGCGCGCGCCGATGATTGAGAGTGAAAAATGACAATCTCTTCTGAAACTTCAATTGAACAACGTTTATCAGGTTCTGTTCTCAGCCGCTTTTGGCGGGAATTATTTCGCAACACGGGACAATATCCCGTTGCAATTATTTTGATTGAATCGCTCACCGAGAAATGGGCATACCTGACCAAACCCGATTTGTACGCTCTGATCCTCGCCTCAGCGTTGCAAGCCTATTGGTTCGCGCGTAAAGCGGAGCGCCGCTCGCCCTTGCAACAATTTTTAGGAAACTTAATCGCGCCCGCCGTTTATTCGTTTAATGAAATTGCGATTGAAGGCTCGAAGTTTTTTAATAAGCCGCATCACATTATCTTTTGGATCTTTGCGGCGCTGGTCGGTCTGTTAGACGCGCTGCAAAGCGGCAAGCCGTCTTTTTTTTCTAATG
>JAVHOY010000265.1:2430-8095 GCA_036170295.1 bacterium | reverse complement strand
GATTCTCAACCGCTTGGCGATTCATACGCATACAGCACATTGGCGCATGAATTCGTTCACATGATTCAATTCCCCACCGACCGCAACGACGTGAGTTGGATCAACGAAGGCTTCGCGGAACTTGGCGCGTTCTTAAACGGATACGACGTCGGCGGCGCGGATTGGTCTTACGCTCAATCGCCTGACTTGCAATTGAATGACTGGGCGACCAACGACTCGCCCGAATTCGGTTTGCATTACGGGCAGAGTTTTTTGTATCTCACTTATTTTCTTGATCGCTTTGGCAAAGATGCCACAAAAGCGCTGACCGCTAATCCGCTAAACGATCTTGCCAGCGTGGATGATACGCTTAAGACGATTAATGCCGTTGACCCTCAAACGGGAAAAATAATCACAGCCGACGACGTGTTTATGGATTGGGCTGCCGCGTTATATTTGAACGACGGCAATGTCGGCGACGGACGCTACGCCTATCATAATTATCCCAGCGCGCCGCAGACTTCGGCTGCGGAAACAATCTCCGCTTGCCCGCAAGCGCTGATGACGCGCGATGTTCATCAATACGGCATTGACTATATCAACGTCTCATGCGCGGGCGAGCATACGCTCACGTTCACAGGCTCTACCGCCATTCACATGCTGCCCGTTGACCCGAACTCTGGCGTGTTTGCATTCGCCACAAATCTCGGCAACGAATCGGATATGACTCTCACGCGCGAATTTGATCTAACAAACGCGAGCGCACCCGTCGCGTTTTCTTTCAACACTTGGTACGATCTTGAAAAAGATTACGATTATCTATACCTCGAAGTTTCTGAAGACGGCAAGCAATGGGACATCCTCACCACGCCTTCAGGCACGGGCGAAAACGTATCGGGCAGTTCTTACGGTTGGGGCTACAACGGTAAAAGCAACGGCTGGATAAAAGAAAACGTTGATCTTTCAAAGTACGCGGGCAAAAAGATTCAAGTCCGCTTTGAATACGTCACCGACGCGGCGGTCACCGGCGAAGGCTTTTTGCTTGACGATGTTTCCATTGACGCCGTCAACTATAAATCTGACTTTGAAAAAGACGACGGCGGCTGGGCGGCAAACGGTTTTTCGCGCGTCGAAAATATCATCCCGCAAACGTTTAGATTGGAACTCATTATCAAAGGCGCAACGACTACCGTGAAGATGATCGAAGTCAGCGCCGACCAAGTTGCAAACATTCCGCTTTCGCTCAAAGACGGCGAACAAGCGACTCTCATCGTGACAGGCATGACGCGCTACACGCGGAAAAGCAACACCTATCAAATTGAAATTAAGTAGAACAGACTTAAGTCTGTTCTACTACGGAGAAAAAATGTCCACACCCGAAAAATCTAAAGTCTTAAACCTGAACGAAATGATCGCCTACCAAGAAGGCGCAGTCGTCAGCCGCCAAATCACAAAAGCGGATGCAGGCAACGTCACGTTGTTCGCCTTCGATAAAGATCAGGGACTCAGCGAACACACCGCGCCCTTTGATGCGCTGGCTCACATCCTCGACGGCGAAGCGCAAGTGATCATCTCTGGCAAGCCGTTTGATTTGAAAACGGGCGACGCAATCATCATGCCCGCCAACGAACCTCATGCGCTCAAAGCCGCGCAAAGATTCAAAATGCTGCTGACCATGATCCGCGCGTAAATTATCGGCGAACTGCAAACGTCGGAAGACATTTAAGTCCGTTGTGAAAGTGACAGTTTCATTTCGCTTCTAAATCGCCAACCAAAAACAATCTTCCTGACTTATAATTTGCGCATACTACTATGCAACCGAATAACCCAGTAAGCAATCGCAAAACAATAGCTGTGCTTGGCGCGCAACTAAGCCGCGTGTGGGGCGCTGAGTTTATGGCAGGCGTAATGGACTCTGCAAAAGCCTACGATACCAACGTGGTCTATTTTGTCGGAGGCAAGCCCGTCGCCATTGCCGCGCCTGAACACGGCGGACGATCTTATGGGTTGTACGATCTGATCAAGCCCGGTCAATTTGACGGTATTTTGCTCGCCGCGGATATGGGTCACACCTCTGCGGAAGATGTCAAGAATTTTTGTAAGGTTTTTGCGCCCACGCCGATTGCGTCCTTCGCAGTTCAAGCGGAGGGCGTATCTTGTTTTATCGCGGATAATGACGGCGGAATGCGCGCCGTGATTCGTCATTTGATCGAAGCGCACGGCTACAAACGCATCGCCTTCATTCGCGGTAAGCGCGGACAGATCGAATCGGATATCCGCTTCAACGCTTACAAAGAAGAGTTAAAAGCGCACAGCATCCGCTTTGACGAGCGCCTCGTTGTCGAAGGCGATTTCAGCCCTGAGAGCGGACGCGCCGCCGCGCGCGTCTTGTTGGATGAGCGCGGGATTCGTATGCAAGCGATTGCCGCGTCCAATGATCGTATGGCGTTTGGCGCAATGGAAGTCTTGCAACAGCGCGGCATTCAAATTCCCGATAGCGTCGCGCTGACCGGTTTTGACGACATCAGCGAATCGCAATCTATGGGCGTGCCGCTGACCACCGTGCGTCAATCGTTTTACGACGCAGGCGTTCTCTCTTTTGGCGCGTTATTGAAACGAATGAACGGCGAACGCATAGACGACGTCACCGTACTGCCCGCGCAATTAGTTGTGCGCTGGTCATGCGGCTGCCTGCCTGAAAGTTTGAAAAGGGTGGAGGTACACGCAAAAGAAGTGGCGCATACCAGCAGGCTGGAAAATAAACGCGACGCGGCAATCCTCGCATTATTTCAAGCGGCGGGCATAGCGGAGGATGATCCGCATAAGGCTCAGTATCGCGACGTCTTCGGGCGCACATGGGACGTCTTCCTTTCAAGTTTGAACGGAAACGACCAGAGCGACGACTTCCTTAAGATGGCGCAATCAACTGTGGAGGTCTTGCAGCGCAACGGATTTGAACCGACAACTTGGCATAACGTCATTTCCACATTGCGGACTTACGCGCTCGGCGGCATATCCAGCAGCGCCACTATGTTGCGCGCGGAAAACCTATTTCAGCAAGCGCGTATGTTGGTGGGCGAATTATCTCAGCGCGCGCAAGCGTTCCGCCGTTTGCAATTTGAGCAGCAGGAAGAAGCGTTAAGCGCTTTCGGTTTTTCAATGGCGCCCGCGATGACGCTTGAAGAAATTGGCGAAGCCATTTCAACGCATTTTCCCGCGCTCGGTTTGGAACGCTGGTATGTGATGTTCTACAGCGACGTGAGTTCGCCCGGCTCGATCTCGTCGCCCACGCCTGAAAGTTATCGTCTGCTTTTGCAATACGATCAGAAAAAATTCAAGATCCCGCAGGAAAAATCCGCAATCGCCACCGGACGTTTAGTGCCGCGCGGAAAAACGCCCGAAGATCATCGTTACACCGCGCTGGTGATGCCGTTATCGTTGGCGAGCAATCGTTTCGGTTTCATGTGGGCTGAGATGGGTCCCACCGATTGGGATGTGTATGTGCGTTTGAAACATTTGCTTTCCAGCGCGCTCTTACGCACCATGCTTGTTCAACAGCGCGAGTTGGCGCAAAAGGAAGTGGAACGTCTGCTCGGCGATGCGCGCGAACGCGCGGTAGAACTTGCGCGCGCGCGCGACGCCGCTGAAAAGAGCGCCGCGCAAAACGCGAAGTTATATGAAAACGAACAAACGCGCCGTCATGCCGTCGAGGCGTTGGCGCGTTCCTCGCGTCAGTTATCGTCGCTGACTACGGTGGATAAACTTCCGCAACAGATACTTGAACAATTACAAAAAGTGTTGCCCTATGATTTTGGGATTTTATATGTGGAGGATGTGAACGGCGAAGCGCATATCCGCTCGCATCTGGGTTTGCCGGCGGGCGCAGATGTTTCCGACTTCAAATTAAAAATCAACGGCAAGGATTTTTATCACACCGTTGCGCGGAAAGGCGAAATTCTTTTGATCAGCGACGTCAATTCCGCGAAGGGCTGGGATCAGCCTGAATGGTTGCCGCAGTATCGTTCGTGGCTGGGCGTGCCGCTATATTCAAAAGATAAAGTGATCGGTTTGCTGGCGCTGAGCCGCGCTAAAAATTCTTTCAACGAAGACGACAGTTTGTTGGCGACGACTTACGCCATGCAAGCGACGGTCGCTTTGGAAAATGCGCGTTTATACGACGAAGTGATGGGCTTCAATCAAATGATGGAGCGCATGGTCGCGCAGCGCGTGGAAGAATTGAATACCGCCTATAACACGCTTGAAAAACACGATAAGAATAAATCCGCCTTTATTCAAGTCGCGGCGCATGAGTTACGCACGCCGTTGACGGTCATCAAAGGCTATCTGGGCATGTTGCAAGCGGATGCGTCTATTAAAGGCAACGAGCCGCTGTCGCTGGCGATTGACGGCGTATTTCAAGGAACGAATCGTTTACAGCAGGTCGTGAGCAGCATGTTGGACGTCGCCCGCCTTGACAGTCAGGCGGTTGATACGCACATTGAGTCTGTGAATTTGAACTTGATCGTGCGGCTTGTGTATAAAGATTACATCAAAGACCTTGAGGCGCGCAATTTGAATTTTGTAATAGACGAAGGACTTCGCAATCTGCCGCCCTTATTAGCCGATTCTGAACTGCTTAAGAAAGCGCTGGATCACGTCATTGTCAACGCGATCAAATTCACGCCCGATGGCGGCGCGATTTCCGTCTCCGCTGAAGTGGTGGAAGATAAGCGCTTAGGCAAATGCGCTGAGATTCGCATCAAGGACAGCGGCATTGGCATTGACGCGGAACATCATAAGGTCATCTTTGAAAAATTGTATCAATTGGGAAAGGTCGAACTGCATTCTTCCAGCCGCACCAATTACAAAGGCGGCGGCGCAGGTTTAGGATTGGCGATTGCGTATGGCATCATCAAAGCGCTGCAGGGCAATATCTGGGTGGAAAGCGTCGGTCACGATGAGGTGAATTTTCCCGGCAGTACGTTCTTTATCCGCTTGCCGCTGGTTAAATGATATTAAGAATCTAAATGGGGCTATTGACATCCAAATTGCTTTGTGACATACTACCGCCATTGATTGGGGGCAAAAAAATCTATGAGCCATTTTATAAAATGGAGGAGGTGATGTCACTTATGAAAAGTAGCAGTAAACCCAGCGCTGTGGCATCCCTCTTCACGATCTAACGAAGAATTGCCACAGCGCGCCACGATTGCCATCCGCAAGGGTGGCAATCTGGTTTAAGGGGGCGAGTTGGAACGTTGGCAGGTTTAAACGTTTGAAGGTTAGGAGGTATGTGCAACTCTTAACCTTCAAACGCGATAACTTTCTAACTTTCAAACGATTAATAAAACCCCACCGATGAATCAACCTTACGCGCATATTCATCAATGCCGCCAGTAACGTTAACTGTTTTTTTGAATCCCTGCTGAATAAGCCAATCTGTAACTTGCATACTGCGGCTGCCATGATGACACATCACATAAACTGAAATTTCCTGTGCGCGGACTAATTTAGATAACGCGTTGATTCCTTCACGCGATATTTTGCTCATCGGCGCAACTTCGACTCGCGGGTCTGCGATCTTCGCGTAATTCAATTCGTCCAGTTCGCGGACATCCAATAAGATAAATTTTTCTTCGGATTTTAATTTTTCGCTGAGTTCGGTAACAGTAATTTCGGGGAACAT
>JAVHOY010000265.1:0-2330 GCA_036170295.1 bacterium | reverse complement strand
TTACTTCTTCAACGCGGGGACGTAGAATTTCTCTACATATTGTTTGACCATGCGGCGTGTGGAGAATTGCGGGATGCAGGTCTTCATAGCGTCTTTCATCATCGCAACCCATTGGTGCGAAATCTCTTTCGGGTCGCGGTCATAATAAAGCGAGATGATTTTATTTTCAAGCGTGTTGTATAAATCCTGCGCGTCAAACTGATCTTGCGCTTCATTCGATTCATATTCCTTATCTTCGCCGATAGACCAGCCGTTGTTGCCGTTATACGCTTCGCGCCACCAACCGTCCAGCACGGAGAAATTCAACGCGCCATTGATCGCGGCTTTCATCCCCGATGTTCCGCTGGCTTCAAACGGACGGCGCGGCGTATTCATCCACACGTCCACGCCCTGCACGAGATAACGCGCGAGGTTCATATCGTAATCTTCGAGGAAAACTAAACGTCCGCCAGTTTCGGCTTTCTTCACCGTGCGATAAACTTTTTGAATCAACTGCTTGCCGGGTTCGTCGGCGGGATGCGCTTTGCCCGCGAAGATAATTTGCACGGGCATATTCGGGCGGTTGATTAATTCGAGCAGGCGGTCAATATCGGAAAGAATCAAATTTGCGCGTTTGTAAGTTGCGAAACGCCGCGCAAAGCCGATGGTCAGCGCATAAGGATTAATCATCACGCCGGAGGACACAACCTGCACGGGATGAAATCCGCCGCTCGTCCAACGTTCGCGGACGCGCTCGCGCATGTAGAACGCGAGTTTGCGTTTGAGATGCAAACGCACAGCCCATAATTCGGAATCAGGAATCGCATCGAGTTTGGACATGAACGCGGCGTCGTCGAGGTTTTCGTACCAATCGGCGCCGAGATATTTTTCGAGCAGGATGTTTAAGCGACGCGCCATCCAATTGGCGGTGTGGACTCCGTTGGTGACGTATTGAATCGGAACGTCTTTCACGTCGCGATCTTCCCAGAGAAATTTCCACATTTCGCGCGAGACTTCGCCGTGCAGTTCCGAAACGCCATTGCTGCCGCCGGAAAGTTTGAGCGCGAGAATCGGCATGGAATATGTTTCGCTGTGCGCCTGATGATGCTTGGCGACGTTGATAAATTCTTCGCGGGTGAGACCAAGTTCGCCCCAATACGACGCGAGATATTTATCCACGAGCCACAGCGGAAATTCATCGTTGCCGGCGGGGACGGGCGTGTGCGTGGTGAAAACATTTTGTCCGCGATTCTTTTGCGCGGCGTCCGCGAAAGTTAAACCTTTGGCGACAAGTTCGCGCGCGCGTTCAAGCGTGAGGAAAGCGGCGTGACCTTCGTTCATGTGCCAAACATCGGGAGCGTATCCCAGCGCGCGCAAAGCGCGGACTCCGCCGATGCCAAGCAAAATTTCCTGCATCACGCGGCGATCAAGGTCAGACCAATATAAACGCGCGGTGAGCAAGCGGTCGTAATCGTCGTTGCCTTCGACATTTGAATCTAATAAATAAAGCGGGACGCGTCCCACGCGCACTTCCCAAATTTGCGCGGAGATGCTACGGTCGGGAAAATTAATTTCAATGGTGACGGGCTTGCCATTTTTGGCGACGAGTGAAACAGGAAGATGTTCAACCGCTAAGGGATTATTGATCGCTTCCTGCCAGCCGTCTTCGCTGATGCGCTGCGAGAAATATCCCTGCGCGTACATGAAGCCGACAGCCACCAGCGGCAAACCGAGATCGGAAGATTCTTTCAAATGATCGCCCGACAACACGCCGAGTCCGCCGGAGTAGATGGGCAGCGTTTCATGCAAGCCAAATTCCATTGAGAAATAGGCAATAGGATTTTTGAGCTCAGGGTGCGTTTTGTGCGCCCATGATTCTTTTTTGAAGTAGGAGTCGAATTTTTCAAAGAGCGCGTCGTACAGCGCGAGATAATCTTTGTCTTGCGCGGCTTGATCCAAACGCGCGCGCCCGATCTCTTCCAGCAAGCGGATTGGGTTGTGACCGAGTCGTCCCCACAGGTCGTAGTCGAGTTTTCCGAACAGGCGCGCGGCTTCGGGTTGCCACGTCCACCAGAGATTGAAGGCTAATTCGCCAAGTCGGGCGAGACGCTTGGGTAAATTAAATTTTTGAGAAGGTTTGGTTTTGAATTCCATAGCGGCGAATGATACCAGAAACGCCGCTTTCGCAGCGCGATATTTATGTCGCAAAGCCCTGCCAAGCGACATAAATGTCGCGCCACAAACATTGCTGTTACGGTTGCAATCCTAAATCCTGCAATGCCTGCACGGCGGGAGACCAATTCACATGGACTTTGAGCGCGGCGCGGAAATCATCCACTGCCAGTTGAGTC
>JAVHOY010000264.1:0-1792 GCA_036170295.1 bacterium | reverse complement strand
ATTCGCGTTGACGGTAGGGCATATAACTTTCAAATTCGTTGAAGAACTGATCGAACGCGGATTGCCAACCGCGCCCAATCAGTATTAGCGGCCTGGGAGATATGGACTCTACGATCATCAAATTCCACATCAGCGAGATTTCAGCCAGCGTGCCTGCGCCGCCCGATAAAGCCATTGCCGCGTCGCAGCCTTCGATTAATCCCATGATGCGCGGCATGAGCGTTTTATGTTTTCTTTCCTCTTTCACCCATTGATTTAATTTCGCGCCGCGCCACGCTTCGATGTCTTCGCAGGTTACGCCGACGACGTGCCCGCCGTTTTCATACGCGCCGCGCGAAACCGCTTCCATCGTGCCCATGTATCCGCCGGTCAATACAGTATGTCCGCGTTGAGCAAGCAGCGCGCCAAGTTCGCGGGCTTCATCATAAGCCGCTGTGCCTTCTTTAGGTTGTGCGCCGCCAAATACAGTGATGTTCATAAGTTCACCTGTCGAAGGTCGAAGGTTAAAGGTCGCGTGACTTTTGACTTTCGACCTTTGACTTTTTTGGATTTGAAAAATAAAAACGGCTCGCCAAGTCTGGGAGCCGTTGATTGCGCGACGAATCGAACCTAGCCAGACAAGGCGGATTTATAAAATCGAGGGGACGGGTTCGGGTTCATAGTCATACGGCTGATTATAGCGGCGGAAGGCGTGTTTCGCAAGTATTAATCGGGGTATAATTTTTTTTGCGTAAATTCTATTTTGCGGAGGCGAATCAAAAACATTGTCTTGGAAAAATATCATCTATTAAATCTGGAGGAACTCCTTTATGTGTGGAATCGTTGGATATATCGGACCGCGCGACGCGACGCCGATTATTTTGAACGGCTTGAAGCGTCTCGAATATCGCGGATACGACTCGGCGGGCATCGCCGTTGTGAATGGAGATCGTTTTGAAGTGCGGCGCGACGCGGGCAAGTTGTCGCAATTGATTGAGCATGTCGCGCAAAGTCCTGTGACGGGCGCGCCGGGCATTGGTCATACGCGCTGGGCGACGCATGGCGCGCCGTCGGCTCGCAACGCGCATCCGCATGTGGGCAATTCGGGGAAGATTGTCGTTGTGCATAACGGCATCGTGGAAAACTTTATTGAGTTGAAAGATGAATTGACAAGCGAAGGCGTTAAGTTCAATTCAGAAACGGATACAGAAACGATTGTGCAACTTGCCGAACATTATCAGGCGGGCGGCGCGAATTTTGTGGAGACCGCGCGCAAAACTTTCAAACAAATCGAAGGCGCGAATGTAATTGTTTTACTTTCCACTGAAGAACCCGACAAAATTATTACGGCGCGCATCGGCAACGCGGGCGGCGTGGTTATTGGGCTGGGCGACGGCGAAAATTTTATCGCGTCGGATATTCCCGCCATTCTCGAACACACGCGCAAAGTCATCTTTTTAGAGTCGCGCCAAATGGCGATTGTTACGCGCGATAGCGTTCGCATTGAAACTTTGGAAGGCAAAGAAGTTACGCCTGAAATTCACATCATCTCATGGGATGCGGTTGCCGCCGAGAAGGGCGAGTATCGCCATTTTATGCAAAAGGAAATTCACGAGCAAACGCGCGCGCTGACCGATACGCTGGCGGGGCGCGTGGATTTCAAAGAAGGGCGCATCCGCCTGCCCGAATTAAATCTCACGCCTGAGCTTGCGAAACGAATTCAAAAAATTTACATCACCGCTTGCGGCACGGCGGCGTATGCGGGCATGGTCGGAAAATATCTCATCGAGAAAATCGCGCGCGTTCCCGTTGA
>JAVHOY010000263.1:0-8101 GCA_036170295.1 bacterium | reverse complement strand
AAAGGCACGGGCATGTCGGTGATGGAAATCAGTCACCGCTCGAAGGAATTTGAAGGCGTGATTCAAACCGCCGAAGCGGACTTGCGCGAACTGCTGGGTATTCCCGCGAATTATAAAATCATGTTCCTGCAAGGCGGCGCGACGTTGCAATTTGCGATGCTGGCGATGAACTTGCGCGCCAGCGGTTCCGCCGATTACATCGTGACCGGCGCGTGGAGCAAAATCGCGTTGAGGGAAGCTTCCAAACTCGGCGCAGCCCGCGCCGCCGCGAATACTGAAGCCGATGGATTTAATGGTCTGCCCGCCAAACTTGATCTCGATCCCAAAGCCGCGTATCTGCACATGACTTCCAATGAGACGATTCATGGCGTGGAATTTTTCAGCGAGCCTACTCCGCCTGCGGGCGTTCCGCTCGTCTGCGACACATCCTCCGATTTTGTCAGCCGTCCAATTGACGTTACAAAATATGGAATGATCTACGGCGGCGCGCAGAAGAACGCGGGTCCCGCGGGCGTGACGGTGGTGATTATCCGCGACGATATGCTCGAACGCACCCCCGCGAACTTGCCCGTGATGCTCGATTACAAAACCCTCGCCGCGAGCGGATCGTTGCACAACACGCCGCCCGCATTTGCGATTTACATGGTGGGACTGGTCTTCAAATGGGCGAAGAAACAAGGCGGACTCGCCGCTATTGAAAAATACAATCGCGTCAAAGCGGATTTGGTCTATAAAGCGATTGACAACAGCGGCGGCTTCTATCGCGGACATGCCAAACCGAATGCGCGTTCGCTGATGAATATTCCATTCCGTTTGCCAAGCGAAGAATTGGAAGCGACTTTTGCCTCTGAAGCTAAGAAGAACAACTTAATTGGTCTCAAAGGACATCGCTCTGTCGGCGGGATGCGCGCTTCAATCTATAACGCGGTCACGCTCGAAGGCGCTCAGGCGTTGGTTGATTTTATGAAGGAATTTCAGAAGAAGAACGGGTAGTGCAGTAAGAAGTAAACAGTGATCAGTGATCAGTAAAGACCTCCAAGATTTAAAAAATCTCGGAGGTCTTTATTTTTTTATGATTTACTTGGCAAGCGCGTATACTCTTTGGAACTCAGCCATAAATTGCGCGGCGATCTCTTTGTTATAAATGACCAATAAATTCTCGTCGTTCTTTGTCTCGGCGCTGTTCGTGAAATTATACGAACCCATGACCACAATACTCTCGTCAAGGATCATCGCTTTATGGTGCATTTGACCCGCATTCCCATCGCGCCGCACGTCTAACTTCGCCTGCTGAAACGGATCAAATTCCGTGCCGATATTAGATTTGACTTGCTCATCTTCCATCACGCCCGCGACTTTAACGCCGTTTTTCGCCAACGCTCGAATGGACTTTCCAAGTTCGTCGGAAGTAAAAGAGAACGCCAAAAAATAAACGCTGCTTTTAACATTGTCCAACAGCTCAAGCAAATTGGCTTGAACTTTATCGTCGGGCGAAAAATAAACGTCAATGGGAGTCCCGTCAATGATCACACGCGGATTGGGAGTCGCAGCCACCACGTCGGGACCGAACTTATCGTCCACGAACATTTCCTCAAACTCTTTCGTGTAATTTTCCGCCATCTTCGTCGAGCGAATTCGCATCAGATTGTTGTTGTCGGCATACGCGCCTGAATCGGTGAAATTCATCGAGCCAGTCCACACTTCAGAATTATCAATGACGACAAATTTATCGTGCATCAATCCTTCGCGCCGATCGCCCAACATGGGAATGCCCGCGTCTTTTAATTTCTGCGGATCGGAGCGCTCCATGTTGTCGCTTTCCATCGTCATGCGAACGCGCACGCCGCGCTTATACGCGCGCAACAACGCATCGCGGATGCTGTTCAGGCTCAGGCTGTAAACCGCCATGTCCACGCTTAACTTTGCAGCGTCAATTGCTTCAGCAAGCGGGGCGTCGGGTCCGCCTGTTTTTTGCGAAGCAAGCGAACTTTGAGGATTCGTAAAATACAACTCGAACCATGTTCCGCGCGCGCCGTAGCCTGCGCCCAGCGGAATATCCGCGAGCGCTGTCGCGTTCGGCGCTTCAGTCTGCGTTTCCGAAATCGCAGCGGGCGTCGAGACGCACGCGGTCAATAAAATCAAAAAGAGAAAGAAGAACGCGAGTATTTTTTTTATGGGAAAGAATCTTTTTTGGGGCGGCTTCATTTGCGCTTCCTTTTCTGCATGAACACGATGATGAAAAACATTGTCGCGGTCAATACGATTGCCGCGCCTGAGGCGATGCTTAAATAATATGAGAGATATAAACCAATCACGCCCGACGACGCGGCGAGGAGCGCGGCGAGCGCCATCATGGTCGGCAGACGCTGCGTGAGCAAGGACGCGGTCGCGGCGGGCGTGACCAGCATGGCGACCATCAACGCGACGCCGACGGTTTGCAGCGAGATGGCGACGGTCACGGCGATAAGTCCGAGCAAAAGATTGTTGAGTAAATTTACGGGCAACCGCAACGTCGCCGCAAGGATGGGGTCAAATGAGAGCGTGAGAAATTCTTTATAAAACGCGGCAATCGTAAACAGCACAATGCCGCCGAAGACGACGATCAGCCATAAACTTTGCGCGGATACGCCCAGCACGTCGCCAAATAAAAAGTGAGTCAAATCCACCGCGTAACTGCGGACGGTGGAGATGAGCGCGATGCCAAGCGCAAACATGCCTGCGAAGATGATCCCAATTGCGGTGTCTTCTTTAATTTCAGCCTGCTTGCTGATTGCGCCGATGCCCAGCGCCGCGATGATTGCCGTTCCCAACGCCCACCAAAATAAAGTGTCGCGCGCGCCGCCTGTGATGAGATAGCCCACCGCGATGCCCGGCAAAATGGTGTGCGCGAGCGCGTCGCCGAAAAACGCCATGCCGCGCAAGACCATGTACGAGCCGACCACCGCGCAGACTATGCCGACTAAAACAGCCGCGATCATTCCGCGCTGCATGAATTCATATTGAAGAGGTTCGAGGAGAAAAGACATATTAACTCACCTTACGCAGATTTTCCCTCGCCCTAGCCCGAGGACGAGGGCGCGCCAGACTATCGTAAATCGTCAATCGTAAATTTAATAATGCTCGCCCTCATCGCAACAAGAGTCATCAACGGCTAATAAGCCGTCTTTCCCTGCAACCGTGCGAAATCTCCCGCCGTAAGCCAGCGCCATATTATCTGAATGTAACACTTCCGCTGCGTTTCCAAATGCGATAATTTTTTTATTCAGCAACATAATGCGATCAAAATGTTTCGCGGCTTGTTCGAGATCGTGAGTTGCGACCATCACGGTGACTTTTTGTTCGCGCAAAGTATTCAGCAAATCCAGCAGACCTTCCTGCGCGGGCGTGTCGAGTCCCGTGAGCGGTTCGTCCATCAACATCAATTCGGCTTCCTGCGCTAATGCGCGCGCGATGAACATGCGTTGTTGCTGTCCGCCTGAAAGTTGACTAATCTGACGTTTGGATAAATCTGCGAGTTCGACGGTTTCGAGCGCGCGACCGACAAAATCCCAATCATGTTTCTTGGGGAAATTAAAGGGGCCCAACTTCGCCGAGCGTCCCATCATCACTACATCCGCCACGCTGACGGGAAAATTCCAATCCACTTGCGAGCGTTGCGGGATGTACGCGATGCAGTTATGCGAGGTGGGACGCGAACCAGAGATCGTCGCTTCGCCCGCGTTGGGTTGCAACACGCCCGCCACGACTTTGAACAGCGTGCTTTTACCCGCGCCGTTAGGACCCACCACCGCGATCCGCTCGCCGACATGCAGGTGAAAGGAAATATTTTCCAGCGCGATATGTCCGTTATAACGCACGGACATATCGCGCACATCGAGGATGGGTTTATCGGTTTGATGGTTGCTGTGTGGATACATAGGATATTGTAGATTCAGATTAAGCGGATAGAGCGAGATTATACGGTAAAACCCGCGTAAAATCAGCGCGCCAATCTATCGCATGAATTTCCAATGATTTCAAAATGTTAATTGACGCATTATCCGCTTGCATGTATAATTTTCAAACCAGCCTATTAAGGCTAAAGAGGATAGTTATGGCGTTGCGTGGAAATTTACGAGATTTTACAGTTACACAACTTCTAAATCTGATTAACCTTGCCAGCAAAACTGGAACGCTAGTTTTGGATGGACCTTCCGAGCAGGCGTATATTGCGTTTCGCGAAGGCAAACTTGCCTATGCTCGCGTTGGCAAAGACGACGGGAGTCTCGCCTCAGTTTTGCATAAAGCCAATAAGATCAACGCCAATCAATATCGCGCCATCGCCGACCGCGCCGGTCAAATGACGGATAAGGAACTTGGCTTGTTGCTTATCAATGCGGGCTATGTTACGCAAGAAGATATTCTCACTAATTTGCAAGGCTACTTCACCGAAACGGTGCGTAAGTTATTTACTTGGGTGGAAGGTATTTTCCGTTTTGAAAACGACATGCTCCCGCCCGACGACCGCATCAATGTGCGGCTTGATCTTGAGAATATTATTATCGAAGGTTCGCGTCAGTTGCGCGAGCTCGAACAGTTGCAAGATGAAATTCCAAGTTTGGATATGGCGCTCAAATTTACCGAACGCCCGCGCACCAATGTACAGTTAAGTATTGAAGAATGGAAAGTGGTTAATTTTATTAACCCGAAAAACACCATGCGCCAAATTGCAAATGCCAGCAAACTCAGCGATATTGAAGTGCGTCGCATTGTGTACGGTTTGTTGCAAGCCGGTTTGGTCGAAATGACGCGCCCTGTAAATGCGCCGCTCCCGCCCAACCCCAAGCAATTCCCAATGCAAGACAAAGAAGAACAGAAGACATTGATCAATAAATTAATTGGTCGCATTCGCGCCATGTAATCATTGTTTTTATAAGGATGGAATTATGCAAACTGTTAAAATGGTAGTCACGGGACCGTTCAGCGCTGGCAAGACCCAATTCATTCAATCGGTCAGCGAAATTGATGTGGTCGCCACGGAACGCAAAATATCAACCGATGAAGAACGCTCCGTAAAATCCGCAACCACAGTGGCAATGGATTTTGGTCGCATCACGGTTGACGGCGATTTGGTGCTGTACCTCTTCGGCACGCCCGGTCAAAAGCGCTTTGATTTCATGTGGGAGATTCTTTCCGAAGGCATGTTAGGATTTATCGTCATGGTAGACAGCACCCGCCCCGAAACTTTCCGCGAAGCGCGCTCCATTCTCGAAACCTTCCGCGCATACGCCCCCACGCCCTTCGTCGTCGCCGCGAACAAACAAGATATGGAAGACGCTTGGGACATGGAAGATATCCGCCACGCGCTGCGGCTGGATAGCGCCACCAAACTTTTGCCTTGCGTCGCAACAAGCCGCGATACCGTCAAAGCGGTTTTGCTTGAGCTGTTGTACAGCATCCTCTCAGAAATGGAATCCGGAAAATAAAACGGATTATTGTGAACTGTGTCTTCAATTACAACTGATCAGGGAATCGTTCATTATGAAGTCTACGGGCGCGGACGCCCGGTAATTCTTCTACACGGATGGCTCGGCTCATGGGGGCTATGGCAAGAGACGATGGCGTATCTCGGCGCGTTTTATCGCACCTATGCGTTGGATTTTTGGGGCTTCGGCGAATCGGGAAAGAAGCGCGAGACTTACGCCGTTTCAGATTTTGTCGATTTGGTTAATCAATTTATGGAGCAACTCGGCATCGTCCATGCGCCTTTAGTCGGGCACAGCATGGGCGGCACCGTCAGCCTTTCGGTGGCGATCAAATATCCGGAGCGCGTCAGCAAAGTGGCGGTCGTCGGTTCGCCGATTGTGGGATCGTCGCTTGCGCCGCTGCTCAAACTTTCGGGATATCGTCCGATCGCGTTTATGCTCTTCAACATGATGAGCGTCTTTCGCGCGGGGATGAAAATCTACTCGCCGTATATTTGCAGCGACCCGCGCTTTCCCGATATGATGGATCGCGATCTTTCGCGCACCACGCTTGAATCTTTCCTGCTCTCAATCGCATCGCTGCACCGCACTGATTTAACTCCTCAGTTAGCGCAGATCAAAATTCCCGCGATGGGTTTTTATGGCGATAAGGATGTCATCGTGAATCCGCTCCAATGGCAGCCGATGTTGCGCGGAATTCCACACGCGGCAATCGAACGTTTCCCCAAAGCGGGACACTTCCTGATGTTGGAAGAGCCGACCGCGTTTACGCAAAAATTAAAAGCGTTTTTAGATCAAACGCCGCCATCCAGCGTATAAGCGCCGGATGGCGTTCTTTTACGAACGCCCAGTTGCGCCATTCCGCGTGAAATTTGATAGAATCAACCCGTGATTGAATTAAAGCAACGCGTCGATATAATAAATAAAATTCACCTCTTCAACGGCTTGAAGGAGGATCAGCTCGCGAGCATCGCGTCAAAATTTGAAGAGCGGCATTACAAAGCGGGGGATATCGTTTTCAAATTCAACGACAAACCCGATGGCTTTTATGTCATCACAAAGGGCAAGGTGAATATCTTACGCCCGAACAAAGAAGATAAAAATAAAGAACTGGTATATATCTGGCTTGTGGCGGGCGATTATTTTGGCGAGGAAGCGCTGGTGGAGAATCGCACTCGTTCGGCGACGATCAAAGCGTATGAAGATACGGATTTGCTTTTTATGTCGCGCGCGAATTTTGAAGAGTTGCTTGTCAAATATGCAAAACTAAAACCCAATTTTATGGTCGCGATCAAAAGTCATAAACTTGCGCGCGCGACAAAATTTGATTGGATTGGACCGAAAGAGATTATCTATTTTGTTGCGCGCAGACACAAGCTGCGTTTGTATCAGGCGCTGGTCGCGCCTGTTCTTTCGCTCATTGCGCCAGCTCTGCTTTTTATTTGGGGAACGCTGGTCCGCGCAGTCACTCCCATTGCGCTTGGCGTTGTTGCATTGGTTTTCATCATCGGCTGGATAATATGGAACGCGATTGACTGGAGCAACGATTATTACATCGTCACCAATCAGCGCGTGGTCTGGCTGGAGAAAGTCGTCGGGCTGTATGACAGCCGACAGGAATCGCCGCTCAGTTCAATTCTCTCCGTAGGCGTGGAAACCGACCAACTCGGACGCATATTAGATTTCGGCAATGTGATTGTGCGTACCTTCGTGGGCAGGATGGAATTCGATTATGTGGATCATCCCAACCAAGCGGCGGAAATGATTCGCGAATATTGGGAGCGCGTAAAAGCGGTCACGTTCGTATCGCAAAAGGACGTGATGAAAAACGCCATCCTGCAAAAATTAGGAAGACCTGTCGAGAAGAAAAAACTGGACGACCTCGCGCCTGTTGTTGTGGTGAACGAAAAACTTGCAAAACAGCCTTTGTGGTGGGTCGCTTTTACGGAACTTTTCAAGTTGCGCACGGAAAACGCGGGCAAGGTTATCTATCACAAACATTGGATTGTGTATTTAGAACAAGCGTGGAAGCCGATTTTGATAGCGCTCGGCATTTTTGTTTTGCAAATCTGGCGCGGAATTTATCTCCTCAACTCGGCGACTGAATCATTTTTGTACCGCAACGCGGCGGGCGCGCTCCGCCCCGATACAATCGCTGTCGCGCTGCCCATGCTTGCCGCGCCTTTTATCGTCTGGCTGATTTGGGAATATGTGGATTGGGCAAACGATATTTTTATGATCACATCCGATGAGATCATTGATATTGACCGCAAACCTTTTGGCAAAGAAGAAAAACGCGCGGCGCAAATTGAAAATATTTTGAGCATCTCTTACAAACGCGAAGGCATTATCTCATTTCTCTTTAATTATGGTACGGTAGAAATTACCGTCGGCGGCGCAAAATTGGATTTTCAAGATGTTGCGGACCCCGCCAGCGTGCAATCGGATATCAATCGCCGCCGCATGGTGCGGATTGCAAACAAGAATGAAAACGCGGGCAAAGACGACCGCGAACGCTTCGCCACATGGATCGCGGCGTATCACGAAAATATAGAAAGTTTCAAACCCGCCCCCATCATCGTCCCAAAAGACGAGCCGAAGAAAGATGCGTGAAAGTAATTGGGTAATTAGTAACT
>JAVHOY010000262.1:5782-8175 GCA_036170295.1 bacterium | reverse complement strand
GCGGTTTGACCGTAATCTAATATCTGACGTACTTGCGTGCCGCCTTCGGGCGGACCGACAATTTTTTTATCTTCCATCATATCCACGATGCGCGAGGCGCGGGTATAACCGATGCGCAGTCGGCGCTGCAACATCGAAACGGAAGCGCGTCCTTCTTTGCGAACAATTTCCACAGAGTCATCGTATAGCGGATCGCCGTCTACTTTGGTCGCGTCTTCCCATAACGGCGCTTGCTTAAGCGGAACATTCAAGGGGATTGAATCAGCGGGCGCATCGTCTTCGGGTTGTTGCGCTTCGCCGCCCGCTTGAACGCGCCAAAATTCCACCAACCTGTGAATCTCATGGTCGGCAACAAACACGCCTTGCAAGCGCACAGGCGACGGCGCGTCAGGCGCTTGATAAAGCATATCGCCGCGCCCAAGTAATTTCTCCGCGCCAGGTTGATCGAGAATGACGCGGCTGTCTGTGTTCGACGCCACCGCGAACGCGATGCGCGCAGGGAAGTTTGCTTTGATGAGACCCGTGACCACGTCCACCGATGGACGCTGCGTGGCGAGGATAAGATGAATTCCTGTTGCGCGCGCTAACTGCGCGAGGCGTGTGATGGTCTTTTCAGTTTCGTCGGGCGCGATCATCATCAGGTCGGCTAACTCGTCAATGATGACGACGAGGTACGGAAGTTTTTTCTCGCCCTTTGCTTTCATCTTCGCGTTGTAGTCAATGATGTTGCGCGAGCCGACTTGCGCGAAGAGATGATAACGCTTGTCCATTTCGCGCGTCATCCATTGCAACGCGCCGATGACGCGATCCATTTCTACCACGACGGGACCGAGCAAATGCGGGATGCCGTTATAACCCGTCAACTCCACGCGCTTGGGGTCAACCAAAACGAGGCGCAGGTCGTCGGGTGTGTTGTTGAGCAATAAACAAGTGAGAATGGAATTGACGCAAACGGATTTGCCAGAACCCGTCGTACCCGCAATCAAGATGTGCGGCATACTCTCAATGCTGGCGATAACAGGATTATCCGCCACATCGCGCCCCAAGCCAAAATTCAGCGGCTTGTCGTTGCGCTTGTATGTTTCGGTTTCCAAAATATCGCGCAAGGCGACGACCGCCATTTCATCGTTGGGGACTTCGATGCCGACATAGCCATGTCCGGGAACTGGCGCTTGAATACGAATACGCGGCGCGGCTAACGCGAGCGCGAGATCATTTGATAACGATGCGATCTTGCTCACGCGGACTTTGGTTTTCACGCCGCCGCGCGTTTCGACGAATAGCGGTTCGACTCCAAACTGCGTGATGGAAGGTCCGCGGCTGATGGCGACCACTTGCGCGGGCGCGCCAAAAGAAGCGAGCGTTTCTTCGATCAGCCGCGCGCGCGCTTGGACAAAATCTTCGTTGATGGTGGGCGCGTTGCCCGCGTCGAGAATATCCGCGACATTGGGAAGTTTCCATTCGATGACGGCGGGACCAGTGACTGTGCGCGTCGCTTGGGGAGCGACGACGGCGGGGTCTATGGGGGTCAGTTTGTCTTCGGGCGCGGGATCAGTTTGAAGGGAGTCAAGCCGCGTATTTGACGGCGCAGAATCAGAAATGGGTTTGGCAAGCCATTTCCGCAGCAGAGCAAATATGGGGAGCAGCCATCGAAATAATTCTGGAACGGGTTTGTCGAGCATAACCGCAACGCCGATAATCAGCCAGGCAATCAATGCGATGAATGCGCCGCCGCCGCCGAGCCAATACCACAACATGCGTTGGAAGAGTCCGCCGAGCGCGCCTCCGCCAATCCCGGTGAGCGCGACCGTTTCGGCGGCGTCGGCTTGTGTGCGCGTTGCAATAATGTGCAGAAGGGTGAGTAACCAAACAAAGAGAATGACGCTGCCGACGACGCGCTCCAGCGAAAGCGGCGGGATGCGTTCAATTTTGCGGAAGACGAGCCATAAGCCAAAGACGAGCAAGCCGATGGGCAGGATGTAAACGCCCCAACCGAAAATTTGCGAAAGGAAAAAGATGGAGCCGCCGATTAATGCGGAACGAGAGGTGGAGATCAGCCCCAAAAATATAATGACGCCAACAAACGCGAGGATTACGCCAACCACGTCGAGTTTGCGCTCGGCGGAGAGGCTCTCCCACCAGGTTAATTGCGCCGCCTGCGATTGTTGCGGCGCGGACGCTTGCTGCGGTCTGCCTTTTGGCGCGGGTTTAGCGCTCCCGCCTCTTTTATGGGAAAGCGTTTTGCCTGCGGGTTTCTTATTGAAGAAGTTGGGAAGTTTGATCAGCGGCATGGGGGAAAGGGATGAATTCAGAATTCGGAATGATGAATGATGAATGTAAAAAAGATTATAGCGCTGATGATTTGGGCAAACGTCGGATTTTTGAGAAACCTA
>JAVHOY010000262.1:0-5682 GCA_036170295.1 bacterium | reverse complement strand
CTTCACGAATTTTCGCCGCTCTTTTTTTATTCGCGCAGATTGGCGGATAAAAAATTTGTCTTGCGTAAGCCCTAAAGAAAATGTTCTTCCAAAATTCGATGGGTATTTTCTTTGCGGTACAATTGCGGACAATAATCTGATTCAGCAAGGACTTAATATTGTTTGAAATACTTTTTCTTGGCACATCGGCGTCGGCGCCGTCCATTCAGCGCGGACTTGCAGGGCAGGTCGTTTCTCATAACGAATACCGTTTTCTCATTGATTGCGGCGAAGGCACGCAACGACAGATCCTGCAATCGGGCATTGGCTTCAAGCGCCTGACGCGCATCCTATTAACGCACGGGCATCTCGATCATATTTTGGGGTTGGGCGGTTTGCTTTCCACTTTCTTAAAATGGGAATCAATTGACGAGTTGGAAATCTTCGGCGGGCGCAGTACGCTGGAGCGTGTGCGCGTTCTGCTTTACGACGTAGTGCTGCGCGGACAAAATCCGCCGATGCCGTTGAAGTTAATCGAGATCAAGCCCGGCGTTATTTTTGAAGCCGATGATTTCACGGTCACGGCTTTTCCCGTTTCGCATCGCGGTCCCGATTGTTTGGGATATTGCTTCGAGGAAAAATCGCGCCGTCCTTTCCTCTCGCAAAAAGCGGACGAGCTCGGCGTTCCCTTTGGACCTGAACGCGGAGATTTGGTGGCGGGCAAAGCAATCACGCTCCCCGATGGGCGCGTCGTGACTCCTGACGATGTTTTGGGCGCGTGGGAAAAGGGCAGCAAATTCGTGGTGGTCGGAGATGCAAGCCGCACAGATAACCTCGTCGAGTTTTGTAAAGACGCGGACGGGCTGGTCATCGAATCCACTTACATGGATGAAGAAGCCGATATGGCGAAGCAATTCTCGCATCTCACCGCGCGCATGGGCGCGGAACTGGCTATCAAGGCTGGGGTTAAGAAACTCATCCTCACTCATCTTTCGCGGCGCTATCGCGGAAAAGATGTGCTTGCCGAAGCGCAAGCGCTCTTTCCAAACGTAGTCGTAGCGCGCGATTTTGATCATTATCAAATCAAGAAAGAAAATTAACATGACAGAAAAATTCAAAGTAGGCGTATTAACTTCAGGCGGCGACGCGCCCGGCATGAATGCCGCCATTCGCGCGGTGGTTCGCACGGCGCTTGGCAATAATTTGGAAGTTGTCGGGATTCAAAATGGATACGAAGGTTTGCTCAACGGCGAGTTCCGCCCAATGGGCGCGCGCGACGTCGGCGGAATTTTACAGCGCGGCGGGACGATTCTTCGCACCAGTCGCAGCAAACGCTTCATGGAACCCGAAGGGCAGCGCGACGCAATCCGCAAGATGAACGAGGAGGGCATCGGCGCGCTGGTCATCGTCGGCGGCGAAGGTTCGATGAGAGGCGCATACGCGCTTTCGCAACAGGGCGCGAAGGTAATTGGAATCCCCGGCAGTATTGATAACGACATTTGGGGGACGAACATCGCCATCGGCACCGATACCGCTATGAACACCATTATGGAAGCGGTGGATAAACTGCGCGATACCGCGTCGTCGCATCAACGCGCGTTTTTAGTCGAAACGATGGGACGCAACAGCGGCTATTTGGCGGTGATGGCGGCAATCGTCTGCGGCGCGGAAGTGGCGCTCATCCCCGAAGCGCCGATCACGCCCGAAGAAGTCGCGCTGGCGGTGGGCGAGGCGTATAAACGCGGCAAGACTCACGCGATCATTATCAACGCGGAAGGTTCGGGCATCGGCACGGCGGAACTCTCGCAAAAAATTGACGATATGGACGTCGGCTTCAAAACGCGCGTGACCATTCTCGGTCATATTCAGCGCGGCGGATCTCCAACCGCGTACGATCGTTTGCTCGCTTCGCGCATGGGCGTCAAAGCGGTGGAGGCTTTGGTCGAAGGCACACACGGCGTAATGACCGGACTCAAAGGCAGGGGCATCGAGTACATTCCGCTCTTGGATGTGATCAGCAACAAGCGCAAAGTGAATTTGGAGTACTATCACATGGCGAAGGTGCTGGCGAGATAGGTTAAAACAAAAAAACAAAACCTCCGAGTTCTTCAAGAACTCAGAGGTTTTGTTTTTAACGATTCACTATTTCTATATGCTATAATTTTTAGCAGAGAGAACGCATTATGCAAATAATTCCAGCCGAACTTCGCAAAGAAGTGATCCGTCGCCTTGTGGGTGAATTTCGTCCTGAGACGATCTATCTCTTTGGCTCTCACGCCTGGGGAAATCCAACTTCTGACAGCGATATGGATTTGCTGGTAATTGTTAGGAATAGCCGTCAGAAACCTATTCAACGCATTGTGCGCGCGCAACGTAGTCTGCGCGGCGTAAAGGCGGCGGTGGATGTATTGGTCAAAACTCGTAAAGAATTCGAACGCTATGCTTCTGTAAAAGCCTCGCTTGAAGCGCAAATTACCCGAGAAGGGAAACTCCTGTATGGACGCAAAGCGCTCGCTAGTTCATAACTGGATTATGAAAGCTCGCCGTGATTTGCTTTCAGCTAAACGCTTGGCTCGCGGCAGCGATCCATATCTTGATACAGCCATCTATCACTGTCAGCAAACTGTTGAAAAGGCGGTTAAAGGTTGGCTGGTCTATAACGATCAGACTTTTGAAAAATCACATGATTTGCGTTTATTGGTAGCGCAGGCTTCAGAAGTAGAACCAAAGTTTGGAGATTGGTTCGATATCGCGGATCAAGTCTCTCCCTACGCGACGGCTTATCGTTATCCTGGCGAAGCGCTAGAGCCAGATGTAGATGAATTCAATCAAGCCTTCCAAGCCGCCAGCAAATTCTATAACTTTGTTTGCTTAATGCTCCCTCCCGAAGTAAGCGCGCCAAAGTGAGTAACGCTAAAACCCTCCGAGTTCTTTAGAACTCGGAGGGTTTTACATTTCCACTACGCAAGCCGCTTCGTCTTTCACAATCGCGCTTTCCCCGTTTGGAAATAACACAACGGTCTGCTCAGAACTGCGGACAACGGTTAGACCTTTGTATTTGATCGTCACCGTCCACGGAAAAAGATTCTTGCCTTCAAGTTTAACTTGGGTCGCGGAAAGAATCGTCACGCCCAAAGATTGCATGAATAATCCAACGGGCGCGAAGCCGTGTAATGAATTGCGTTCGCCAATCCCTGTTCCCTTTTCCGCGTGATAGCGTTGATAAAAGGAACGGCTTTGCTTTAAGTTTTGAATCACCGCGTTCATCAAATGCGCGGTCAGGCGCGCGGCTTCGGCGCGGAATCCATACGCGAGCAAGCCTTCGCCGACAAGTTGATTCCACGGGAGGTGGACGCTCATTGAAACGAGGTCGGCTTCTTTATCCGGCGATTCAGGCAGCGATGGCAAACCAAATGCGCGGTCGAATCTATCGGCGGTCATGATGTTGCGCGCGATCATTGCGTTTGCTTGTTGATATTCGGGAACGCCCGCCCAAAGCGGCAACGCCAGCGTAATGTCTTCGCCGCTGGTGTCAATGATTTTGACGATGACTTTATCTTTTTCATCTAGTCCGCGCGCGCTTACGCGCCCCACGCGCGCGTATGTTTTTTGAGTCGCAGCAACCAGCCCGCCGGCGCGCCATTGAAATTGATGACTCAATATTGTTTCGACTTCGCCTTTGGATTTGCTGAAATATTCGCTGATCTCCACTTCGGGACGCTTCGCCGCGGGATTCTTAGTTTGAATTTCGATCAGCAAACGGACGGGATTCTCAGCCTCAAATTTGGGGCGCATGTTCCCATCGCCTTTTTTCTTGGCGATAACTTTCGCGGTCGAGACCAATCCCGTTTCATAATCGCGATACGAATAAAAACTTTGATTTGCATTCCAACTTGCGTTAATAGAGTCGCGCAATTTTTCCGCCTGCGATTGAATCAGCGCGGTTTCTTCTGCATGTTTGCCGAGCCGCTTTGCGATCTGCCCAATGGATTTCGCTTCGCGGTACAACATCGCTTCCAATGCGGGATGATGGACGAGCGAAATATTTAATCCCTGCGACCACGGATTCCAAACGTCGAAGATGGGGTTGTCGTCGAAGCCTGTTTGTAAAATATGATCCCATTCGGGAATGCCGTCGCGGTTGCGATCATGCGCGGCGGAAAACCACGACCAGAAAAACTTAATCAACTTTGGATAGACTTCCGCCAGAAAAGAATCGTCTTGCGCGACTTGATCATATTTCCACGCCAGCGTTGCGATCAACGGCGCGGCGATTAATTTACTGCGCTGCGCGGCGACGCCGACCTTGCCGTCCACCTCGCCTTCTTCATTTTGTGTGGAAAGAAAATTGAGAATGAGATTTTTTGTTATCTGCGGCGCGCCTTGCAAAATACTGGAAATGTAATACGTCTCCAGCGGAGATTGACCGTTCCATGCGGGCGGATAATCGCCGCCGTCGCCTTTGCGCGAGAAACCATTATCTACGTTGCGGATATTCACAAAAGATGGATTGGGTAAGTTATCGCCGCCGCTGAAAAATAATCCGTGCGCGGCTTTTTGGCTGAAGGCTAACGCCGCGTCCCAATCAAGATCGCCTGTGTGGATATCTAAGACTTGCGAAGCGTCAAGCGCTTCAATGCGCGCGCGTTCCGCTTCCCACGGACGAGCGGCGCTGCGGCGCGCGAGTTCAAAAGACTCTTCCACCGTGTTCAGCGCGGCTTCCGCAAAAGTAATTTGTCGCGTCGCGCCGGGACCTAATTCAAGTTCAAGCGCGAGAGAAGTGTAAGAACCAGAACCGTGTTTGGGTCCGCCGGTCATAAAAATAACGGGCGCAATTCCGCCGGTTTGACCGGCGAGGATGTTGACTAATTGTTGTTGAGTGGGAATGATGGCTTGACCGTCGAGCGGCGCGAGCGCGGCGCATACTTCAACGGTGATAAGGCGCGCGGCGGAACTTTTGTTGGTTAAGATAACGCGCCCCGCCGCCGCATGAGATTCTGGAATCCAAAATTCGGCGGCGACGTTTAGGTTTTCGATGGGGGCAAAATCTAGCGCGAGGAAATTTGGATAGAAGCGGCGCAGCGTTGGTTTGGTTGCGAAAGCGTTTGGATCCATCGCCGCGACATTATTTTCAATGAAGCGCAGGAAAATGCGCATCGCGCGCGCGCGCAAACCAAACGTGGTGGTAAGCGCAATCGCGGAGCGTTCCGCGTCGGGCGCGCCGAGTTCCGCTTCCCAAATATGATCGTTGAGATAATCTGGCTTGCAAAGGCGGGCGTCCGCTGCGAGGGTGAGATACAGCGGGTCGCCGAGAGTTAAAGACCAATCGCGCATAAGTCAATTGTACGGGCGAAACGGAATTTAGTCGAGTAGCCGATTTTCTCTCACATCTGTGAAATCTGCGAGTAAAAATTTTCATAATAAGAAAGCCATAGAAATTATGCAAATTGTTCTTGGGATTTATTTAACAAGCAGATATAATAACTCGAAATATTTTCAATATGCTTTTGCAGATTGATCAATCCGCAAAAAAAACATTAACAGGAGAAAAAATGTCTGAACTCAAACGCGCGTTTAATTTCAATCCAGGTCCCGGCGCTTTGCCGTTGGAAGTTTTGCGTCAAGCCCAAGCGGAACTGCTCGACTTCAAAGGCACGGGCATGTCGGTGATGGAAATCAGTCACCGCTCGAAGGAATTTGAAG
>JAVHOY010000261.1:0-1813 GCA_036170295.1 bacterium | reverse complement strand
TTAAGCGCAACCTACGCTAAAATAAGACATGCAAAAATTTCTTCCCATTCTCCGCGCGCGACGCGAGCGCAGACTTGCGAAACAACGCGCAACATCCAACCGCGCGCGCGGATTTGTCGTCAGCGCAGGCATGATCGTTTCAGTTGCGTTTGGCGCGCTCATTTTGCTGATCGCATTTGCGTATGCCGACATCACACGCGATTTGCCTTCGGTGGAAATTCTGCCGCGCTTGTTCAATCCGCCCGATGGATTGGCTCTCGAACCAACGCGCATGTACGACCGCACGGGGACGCAATTGCTTTACACGTTTTCGCCAACCGATACGCCGCGCCGTTACATTCCCATCAACGCGCAAAATCCGCAGCATATTCCCATTGACCTAATCAATTCAATGGTTGCAGCGCTAGACCCGCAATTTTGGAATCATGCGGGCTACACACTGCAAGCATATAACAATCCCAACGCGCACCCGACCCTCGCGCAAAAACTCGTCTACGATTTTATTCTTTATAACGAAAAGCCGTCGCTGCGCAGAGCGATCCGCGAACGGATTCTTGCGGCGCAGATCACGTCGCAATTTGGGCGCGAGCAAATCATGGAGTGGTATCTCAACAGCGCGAACTTTGGCAAAAACGCATACGGGGTTGAATCTGCCGCGCAACTTTATTTTGGAAAATCCGCTTCAAATTTAACTCTGGCTGAGTCTGTGATCCTTGCGACGACAAGCGAAACGCCCGCGCTGAATCCGCTGGACGCTCCGCAAGTGGCGTTGCAACGCGGACGCGAATTGATTTACGTTTTGAATCAATTGGGGCTAATCAGCAGCCAGAACGCGGCGAACGCCTTAATCGAAACGCCAAAGATTCAACCCGCGCCGACCGCGCAATTTGATTTCGCTCCCGCGTTTCGGAATATGGTCATGTCTCAATTGGAGTCGCAACTTCCGCGCGAACGAGTCGAGCGCGGCGGATTGAAAATTATCACCACGCTGGATTACGATTTGCAAAAAGAATCCAAATGCGCGACGGAAGTCTACGCGGCGCGCATTGCGGGACTCGACGAACCAAAGGCTGAGTGTAAATCCGCGCGGCTGTTGCCCGCGCTGCCGCCCTCCGCCGCGCTGACCGATTCATCCGCCAGCGCGTTGATCCTCGACCCGAATACGGGACAAATCCTCGCGGCAGTCGGCGAAACAAATCGAGGCGTGGAAACTCCGCTCGTGACGGCGCACCCGTCTGGCTCAAGTTTAGACGCGTTCGTTTACTTGGCAGGCTTCACTCGCGGTTTGAGTCCCGCTTCGCTGACGTGGGATATTCCGCAAGATGGAAGCCTCCAAAATTTTGACGGCAAGTTTCACGGTCCAATTCGTTTGCGAGTGGCGCTGGCAAACGATTATCAAGTTCCTGTTGAAATATTGAAAACGCAAATGGGAATTGAGAACGCGATCAGCATTGCGTCGTCGTTTGGAATTGACTTGAATAAAAACATCGGCATGATAAAACTTGCGGGCGCGTACGGAGTCTTTGCGAAGCAGGGAATTTATTTTGGGCGCGATATTCACAACGAATTTTTGCCGACAACGATTTTGCGCGTCGAGGATTTAAATCATTCGACGCTGCTGGATTGGACGCTGCCGCAAGCCAAGCCTGTGTTAACTTCCGCGCTGGCGTATTTGACGACAAATGTGTTGAGCGATGAATCAGCGCGTGTCGACTCAAATGCGTTTGACGTTGGCAGACCCGCAGGCGTGAAGGTCGGTCAAACGATTGACGGACTCGATGCGTGGGTTGTGGGATATACGCCCGCGCATGTG
>JAVHOY010000260.1:0-8279 GCA_036170295.1 bacterium | reverse complement strand
CTGACAGGGTATAACGCCAAGCACAGCGGAGAGCGGGTCGCTTTGTAATTTTTTTACGCTTTTAGATAAGCAAAAACTTAACTGAACACATATCCAACAAAAACATTCAACAAATATTCTGTCAAATGTTTTACCAATCTCATATCAAGGATATTTTTATGAAGCAACCATCACAAAACTTTCTTCTATCGCTTCTGATTACGCTTGTCATTTTGCTCGCCGCATGTGCCGCCCCCGCAGCAACGCAAGCGCCGACCGCTCAACCAGCCGCGCCGTCTTTGTTTCAAATCGTCAAGCCTGACGGCGCAAAATTTGCGGTGACGCTTGAAGCGGTTAAAAAACTTCCGCTGGCGCAAATCACCGTGGAGGGCAAAGTGCAGGAAGGTCCTAAACTTATGGATATTTTGTCGCTTGCGGGAATTACAGACTTTACCGAAGTCACTCTTGCGGGCAGCAGCGCATCAACTACCTTAACGCGCGCGCAAGTGGACGATAACACCATCCTTGATTTTAGCAATCGCGGCACAATGAAGCTCGCCACAACCTACATCCCCAAAGCGAATTGGACAAAAGACATTACCGAGATCATGGTGAAATAATGCGCTACCTCATCGGCATTGACGACACAGATAATTTAGAAAGTCGCGGCACGGGACATCGCGCCCGTCAACTCGCGGAATGGCTTGAACAAAATCATCTGGGTGCGCCGTTGGGAATTACGCGCCATCAGCTGCTGGTGCATCCTCAAATTCCGTATACGTCGCATAATAGTTCGGCGTGTATTTCGATTGAAACGGACAATCCCAGCGATGTTTGGGAAGCCGCGCAAGAATTTCTGCTGCGCGAAAGCGCGCAAGGATCAGACGCGGGGTTATGTCTCGCCGCGTGGGATTCGATCAACCAATGCGTCACATCGTTTGCGGCGCGGGCAAAACTTGTGGTGTTGACCATGCTCGAAGCCGAGCAAGCCGCGTCATGCGCCGAGATTCAACTCATCGGGCTGACAGGCACGCGCGGCGGAATCATCGGAGCCATATCGGCAGTGGGATTAAATCGCGCGGGCAATGACGGTCGCTTTTTATGGCTGCCCGGTCTGCGCGAGTTGAAGGGAAAATATCAAGTCGCTGAGATTCGCGCGAAAGGTCACATTGATCGCGTTTGCACTTTGAGCAATATTGATCTGCACGGCAAAACAATCGTGGACGTGGGCGAATGGATTCGTCCTGTATTGCGCGACGGAAGATCCACTTTGTATGTAGAGGAGAATAATCATGAATGGCATATCATCTCTAAAGAACACATCAAAAAACTTTCAAACTGAATGGTCGCTCCCATTATGGGAAGCCATGCTTTTGATCGGCGCGGGTGTGACGGCGGTTGTATTGCATCGCGCATACGATCTTTCGCTGGGGCTGCCGGGGCATCACGGCATCGAATGGATGGCGTTGATGATACTGGGACGCGCGTCTTCAAAATATCGCGGCGCAGGAACGCTGACCAGTATGGGCGCGGCGTTCGCATCCACCCTGCCATTCCTGCACGCCGATAATCCCTTTACCTGGTTGTTCTATCTTTTACCGGGTCCAGTGATGGATTTGGCGTTTCGTTACCTTCCGCGTTACGCAAATAAAATTTGGTTTTTAATTCTGCTCGGCGGATTTGCCCACGCGACCAAACCGCTTGGACAATTAGCCGTCAATTTATTTTTGGGCTGGCCCTTTGGCTCCTTCCGCTACGGAGTCGCTTATCCCTTTGCCAGTCACTTACTCTTTGGAATGATCGGTGGATTGCTCGGCGCGCTGATTGCGCTCGGCGTTCACCGCGCATCAAATAAATCTTCGTAAAGGAAAGAAAGATGAAACTCACAACACGCAACACCCTATTAACGCTTTTGCTCGTTCTCGCTATTGCGCTGACCGCTTGCGGATCAGCCGCGCCAACCGCCGCTCCCGCGACGCAAGCGCCAACTCAAGCGCCGGTGGCAACCGAAGCGCCCACCGCGACTCAAGCCCCCGCCGCCGCGCCCGCTAATCCAGATTTAATTCTCGCGACCACCACCTCCACGCAAGACTCTGGCTTGCTTGATGTTTTGATTCCCATGTTTGAAGCGCAGACTGGCTACAAAGTTAAGACCGTAGCCGTCGGTTCTGGCGAAGCAATGAAAATGGGACAGGAAGGCAACGCGGATGTCTTGCTCGTCCACTCGCCTGCGGCTGAAGTCACCTTTATGACCGACGGCTGGGGTAAGGAACGCTTCCTCATTATGCACAACGACTTTATCGTTGTGGGTCCAACAGCCGACCCTGCCAAGATCAAAGGACTTGCCGCCGTAGACGCTTTCAAAGCCATTGCCGCAGCCAGTTCCACATTCGTTGCGCGCGCGGATAAATCTGGCACCAGCACAAAGGAATTGGGTCTCTGGAAGAAAGCCGCGATTGATCCCGCCACAACTAAACCCGCGTGGTATCTCGAAACCGGTCAAGGCATGGGCGCATCGTTGACCATCGCTTCCGAAAAGGGCGCTTACACATTGACCGACCGCGCGACCTATCTCGCGAATAAGGATAAATTCCAACTTGAAATTCTCGTTGAAAAAGACAACTCGCTGCTCAACGTTTATCACGTCATCACCATTGACCAAGCCAAGTGGCCCAAGACAAACTATGACGGCGCAGTTGCTTTTGCAAAGTTCATGACCGACCCCGCCACGCAAGAAGTCATTGGCAAGTTCGGCGTGGATAAATTCGGACAGCAATTGTTCATCCCCGACGCGGATAAGACGGATGCAGATTTAGGTTTGTAGTTTTCTTTGATGGGCGGTCTTGTGACCGCCCATTTTTTATTTAAGTCTGTTAGCCCAAAGTTGAAATATCGTATAAAAATTATTTTGCGCTATACTGACCGTGCAAAATCAATTGAGAAGCGAGCGTTATGAAAAACAATAAATCACATCACATTGGAACGCTGTCCCCAGAAATGGCATTGCTAGGTTTGCTTTACAAGGAAGCAAACCATGGATACGATTTACACCGCACAGTGAATACGGATTTGGGGCAGGTCTGGCATCTCAGTCAGAGTCAGGCGTACGCGATTTTGAAACGTCTCGAAACGCGCGGAGATATATCGGTAGAGAATATCTCGCAGGAAAAATTACCCTCTCGCCAATTACTTCGCATGACTCCGCGGGGACGCGAAAATTTTCTGGCATGGCTGGAAACTTCCAGCGGGGGCAGTACGCGCGCCATCCGCATGGAATTTATCACGCGTCTGTATTTCCTAAATATGTATTTTCCAAAGAGAATTTCAAAAGCATTTGACCAGCAACGGACAGAAGCGGAAACCCACATTCTGCGCTTGGAGAAGGCTCTTGCAGAATTGTCCGACGAACAGATCTATAACCGCATGAGTCTCGAAATGCGCTTGAAACAGTTGAAGTTTGTATTGGAATGGCTGGACGAATGCCAGAAGAATTTTTGATGAAATAGGAAGCGCGATATGACCGACATCGAATTCCGCATGAAACCCATCGGGGTGATGCATACTCCCTTTAAAGAAAAATCCGAAACGCCTATTCAGTTTTCGCGCTCCACTGCGTTGGGCGAAATCGAAGTCTTTCCCGAATTTGAAGAGGGACTGACAAGTATTGAAGGTTTGTCCCATCTCATTTTGATTTATGTGTTTCATGAAGCGCTGGACAGCAAATCTTTATTGGTCAAACCTTTTTTGGATGAACAAATGCACGGCATATTTGCAACCCGTTATTACACCCGTCCAAACCCAATTGGATTTTCAGTTGTCCGATTGATTCAACGCGACGGGCTGCGCTTGCGAATTCAATGGGTGGATATGTTGGATGGCACTCCGCTGCTGGATATCAAACCGTATATTCCAGAATTCGATGTTCACACCGTAGATAAATTGGGCTGGTACGCAAACAGGGCGCATCAATAACACTCGATAAATTTAGCAGGTTTTGGGAGGCGTCATCAAGGAATCATGCGATTGGGGCTTGCCGCAATTCTTGATTCTACGATATACTCACCGAATGAGTATATAATCAATTCAAAAATCCCATAAAGGAGCTACAATGAAACGCTTTCTTGCTCTACCCCTGTTACTATCCATCTTTTTGACTGCCTGCGGTGTAGCGGTTACGCCAACACTCGCGCCTGCCGCCGCCCAGATTCCCACTCTTGCGCCGACGGCTGTTCCGCTAACCGCCACGCCCGAACCGCAGACACTAACTGTCTTCGCTGCCTCCTCGCTCACCGACGCCTTCGGTGAAATCGGCAAGGCATTTGAAGCCGCCAATCCCGGCGTCACGGTCACGCTCAACTTTGCAGCCTCAGGCGCCTTGCGCACACAGATCGAAGAAGGCGCGCCTGCTGATGTATTCGCATCCGCCAGTGGAAAAGAAATGGACACGCTCGTAACTGGAAGTTTAGTCACAAAAGATGTCCCGCAAATTTTCCTAACGAATAAACTGGTTGTCATCATGCCGGCGAACAATCCTGCCGCGCTCGAAAAACTGGAAGACCTTGCCAAGCCGGGTATCAAGCTGGTTCTGGCAGCAGAGACAGTCCCCGTTGGAAATTATGCCCGTCAGGCGCTGGATAAAATGAATGGTTCGTTTGGAGCGGATTTCAAAGACAAAGTTCTGGCAAATGTCGTTTCCAATGAAGACAACGTCAAGCAGGCGGTCGCCAAGGTTCAATTGGGCGAAGCGGACGCGGGCATCGTGTACGTCTCAGATGTACTCGCCGCGCCCGAGTTAAAGAGCATTGAGATTCCTGCCGATTTGAATGTCATCGCCAAATATCCAATCGCCCCGCTGACAAAATCTGCAAATGCCGATCTCGCCGCTAAGTTTGTAGAATATGTTCTTTCAGCAGAAGGACAAGCGCTTCTACAAAAATGGGGATTTGCTCCTGTTAAATAATTTTTTAGAAAAATAAAAGTCGCGGGAAAATTTTCAGCGACTTTTTTGAATCACATGACCAAAATTAGAATTTCATTTAATAGACTTCTGGATGAAGAATATTCGAAATTGATATTCTTCATCCCAAGCGTCATCCTGCTTGCAATTTTTGCGCTTCCTCTAATCGCGCTGGTTTTGCGCTCGATCAATTCAGAATTTTTCAACAACGCGTTTTCAGAGCAAGCCTTCAAAGCGCTTCGGCTAAGTCTCGTTACAAGTTCAATTACAACCGTCCTCGCATTTATATTTGGCACGCCCTTAGCGTATATTTTGGCGCGCTGGAAAATCAAGGGTAAATCATGGCTTGAGATTCTGCTCGATTTGCCGATCGTATTGCCGCCCTCTGTGGCAGGGCTGGCATTGTTAATGGCATTTGGACGCAGAGGATTATTCGGTTCCACATTGACTCTTTTCGGGATTAGCCTGCCATTCACTACTGCGGCTGTTGTTTTGGCGCAGATATTTGTCGCCGCGCCATTGTATATAAGATCGGCGCGAATCGGCTTTTCGGAGATCGACTCGCAATTCGAAGAAGCGGCTCTTTTGGAAGGCGCGAATCAATGGCAACTATTTTACGAGGTGATGGCGCCGCTTGCCCGACGCGCGCTTGTCAGCGGGGCAATTCTCACATGGACGCGGTCCTTGGGCGAATTTGGCGCGACGATTTTGTTCGCGGGAAATCTGGAAGGCGTTACGCAAACCATGCCAATGGCGATCTATCTTGGCTTTGAACGCAATCTCGGCGTGGCGCTGGCATTATCTATGGTTTTGATTTTTGCTTCAGTATTGCTTCTCATGCTGACAAAAAAAATAGAAAAACACAGGCAGGATTGATTCGCACGATATAATCGAACGCAACACAAGGCGACCATGTTCTTTGACCCCGAAGTTTTTCAAATCACCTTTCTCTCCCTTCAAGTCTCCGCGCTTGCGACGCTCATCAGTTTGTTGATCGGCTTGCCTTTTGGGACGTGGCTTGCGCTTGGAAATTTTCGCGGACGTTCCTTCATCCTCAGTATTGTCAACACGGGTATGGCGCTGCCGCCTGTTGTAGTTGGGCTTGTGGTTGCGATGAGTCTCTGGCGCAGCGGTCCGCTCGGCGATTTGAAATTGATTTACACACCCATCGCAATTATCATCGCGCAGACGATTATCTCCGCGCCAGTAGTCACGGGACTCACCGCCGCCGCGCTCGCATCGCTTGACCCGCGACTGACTCAGCAATTGTTAGGACTCGGCGCGTCGCGTCCGCAAATGATATGGATGCTGTGGCGCGAAGCGCGACTCCCGCTGTTAGCCGCGCTCATGGCGGGTTTTGGCTCCGTCATCTCGGAAGTCGGCGCTTCGATGATGGTCGGCGGAAACATCAAAGGTCAAACGCGCGTGTTGACCACCGCCATCGTTTTGGAAACAGGCAAAGGCGAATTTCAAAACGCGCTGGCGCTAAGCGCATTGCTGCTGATTATTACTTATCTTATTAATTTGGCTTTGACGTTGATTCAACAAAAGGGGAAAAATAAATCGCAATGATCAAAATTTCCAATCTTCTCATTCAACGCAACGGGCGTGATTCTTTGCGCGTGGATTCGCTTCACATTCAGCGCGGCGAGACTCTCGCAGTGGTCGGTCCCAATGGCGCGGGAAAAAGCACGTTGTTGCTGGCGTTGGCGCATTTGCTGAAACCTGCGGCAGGCGAAATTAAATTCAACGATAAAAATATAAAAGAATGGAACGATCTCGAATATCGCAGAAGAATCGCGTTCGTGTTTCAAGACCCGCTGTTGATGGACATGACCGTCGAGCAAAATATCGCGCTGGGATTGAAATTTCGCGGCGCGGACAAAATTGAAATAGAGAAACAAACGCGGCGTTGGAGTCAAAGCATGGGCATTGATTCTCTCCGCGCGCGCAGGGCAAATCAACTTTCGGGCGGCGAAGCGCAGCGCGTCAGTTTGGCGCGGGCGTTTGTACTTGATCCCGAATTGTTGTTGATGGACGAGCCTTTCTCTTCGGTTGATCCGCAAACGCGCGGGCAATTACTCAACGACTTGTCCAACGTATTAGCGCAGGAACAGCGCACGACGATTCTGGTCACGCATAACTTAAAAGAAGCCGCGCAAATGGGCGACCGTATGGCGGTGGTGATAAAAGGCAAATTGAAACAAGCGGGGACGCCGAATGAAATTAAAGAAAACCCCGCAGACGATGCAGTAAACGCGTTCTTAAAAGATTTATAAACACAAAGAACTCGAAGGTCGCAAAATTTCAACCCTTTGTGTTTAAGCCATTAACGGCATACGCCGCGTTTTCACGCGGCGCAGCCAAAGAACCAAATCAGAGGGAGGAGAGAGTTTGGAAGAGCGACTTTGGGTCGCTCAATTACACGGGGTCAAGATCAGGATTTGTTCCGCACAAGGCGCAGGACGTTTTTTCGAGCATGTTACATTCGAGCGCGTTTGAGCAACGGTGAGCGAGGATGCGCGGCGGCTGGTCAGGCAAGTTTTCTGCGGGGATGACAACTTGGTCTTGAAGTTCAACTTCGCGCCCAACCTGTTCGCAGTATTTGATCTTTTCAACTTTCCAAATTTTTTCTGCCATCGTTATCTCCTGTCTATGTTCCATAGTTTAAGATAAAAACTCCCGCCGCGCCAGTGACAGGGGTCATAAACTGCGCTGACAAAATGCCTATATTAGATGTGATATATCCTTATTCTTCTTTTACGTCAGTCGATTCCGCGTCTATAACATCGTTATCTGCGCTTTGCGAATTCGCTCCGCCTTCAAGCGCCTTGAGATGCTCCTGCACTACATTAGGCGGACATAACTCAATAAAGAAGTAATAGCCCAATCCCACGACTGCCGCGTCGTCTATCGCGCCTAATCCGAGAGCGACATCTGGAATTAGATCAAAGGGAAAAATCACATAGATCAACGCGCCAACAGGGATAATCTTCGCCAGAAAACTAACGCGGCTGTCGCCCATCAAGCGCAGGATCAGTTTGGCGCGCACAACCATATTGTGAATCATTCCGCTTTGCGGCGATACTGTGATGTCGGATTTCTTGTCAGTCATTTGAATCTCCTTATGAATAGTTCCATTATATTCGATTTGCGATTTGCTTCGTTAAAACGATGAAAAGCAAGTTCAAATTGAAACGGCTGAATTCAGGGCTTCAATTTTTTAAGACCCGCGTAGAGCGGTTTCTTGAACATGTGCGCTATAATATTTTTTAGTCTGATAGTCGCTAGTCAAATAGTCTTGCAGCCATCCATCCCCAAATCGCCAATTACCAATCACTCA
>JAVHOY010000259.1:0-1857 GCA_036170295.1 bacterium | reverse complement strand
AGACCTCCGAGTTCTCAAAGAACTCGGAGGTCTTTGTTTTTACTGACCGCTGATTACTCAAAGATATAGTAAGATAACCATAATGAACGCCTTGCCCGTTCCGCCTGCCATTGCTAAAATCGCCCCCAACGGCAATCTCACTCCGCGCCAGATGCGGCGCTTTATGATTGACATGGTCATGCGGCGCGTCAAACCCGGCACGGGCAGCGGTCGCGACTTTATGCGCAGGAGAACGGCTATGAATCCTTTTCCCGATTTACGTCCCATTTTGCAGGGAATTCAATGGGCGCTGATTGGCGGCGTCGCTACTCGCGCGTATATGCCCGAACGCATGACAAAAGATATGGATATTATCGTCCATGAGCGGGATGGCGCTGCCGCGCTAAAAAAATTGCAAGAGGCAGGCTATCGGATTACCTCGCCATTGGCAATCTCAGGTTATTTAATGCTTTCGCCCGCTGGGACTGAACTGGACGTCATCTTCGGCAAACATCCATGGTTGCAAGAAGCGTTGGCTCATCCAAAGCATGATCCTGCGGGATACCCTGTGGTCGGCTTGCCATATCTTATCCTCTTGAAAATGGCGGCGCAGCGTCCGCAAGATTGGGCGGATGTTGCGCGCATGTTAGGCTGGGCGTCCGACGCGGATTTGAACGAAGTCCGCGCGGCGGTGAAAAAATTTGCCCCCGAAGATTTGGAAGACCTTGAATCTCTCATATACATCGGCAAAAAAGAACAGGAAATTCCCCCGCCTGACGATGACGTAAAATAATTCAGACCTCCGAGATTTTAAAAATCTCGGAGGTCTTTGTTTTTACTGGTTACTGATTACTGCCTCACCCCTCCAACTTCCCCTGCTTAAACAGTTCCTCAAACGGCGCGACGAATTTTTTGATTCCTTCAATATCCAACCATTCAGAATTATTGTCGCTTGAATAATAAAAACCTTCGTCGAGCGCCTTGCCTTTATCTTTCCATGAATAGCCAAACCATGTCGCTTCGGCGGGCTGCACGACGAACATCTTCTCGAGTTCAAGCGTGTGTCGCGCCTCGTCTTCCGAGATGAGCGTCTCGTGAAGTTTTTCGCCTTGCCGAATCCCGATGGTGTTAATCTTCGCGTCGGGAGCGATAGCGCGCGCAAGGTCAATCACTTTGGCGCTGGAAATCTTCGGGATGAAAACTTCGCCGCCTTCCATTTGCTCGATGCACTCGATCACAAAATGAACGCCTTGATCGAGCGAAAGCAAGAAGCGCGTCATGCGCTCGTCGGTGATGGTGATGCTTCCGCTGGCGCGTTGTTTCAAAAATAACGGGACGACTGATCCGCGCGAACCGACGACGTTGCCATAGCGGACGCAGGAGAAGCGCGTCGCGGATCCGCCCGCGTAAGCGTTGCTTTGAATGGTAAGTTTTTCCGCCGCGAGTTTTGTCGCGCCATAGAGATTTGCGGGACTGACCGCTTTATCCGTGCTGACGGTAAATACTTTTTTCACGTCTGCGTCCAGCGCCGCGTCAACGACGTTTGCCGTGCCCATGATGTTGGTCTTGATGGCTTCCATCGGATTGTATTCGCAGGCTGGCACTTGCTTCAACGCCGCCGCATGGACGACAATATCCACGCCGTGCATGGCGCGGACAAGACGCTCGCGGTCGCGCACGTCGCCGATGAAGTAGCGCAGACTTTCGTGGTTATATCCGCCGACTTGCATTTCGTGCTGCTTCAATTCGTCGCGGCTAAAGATGATAATTTTTTTCGGCTGATATTGTTCGAGCAAAGTTTTTGTAAACTTCTTGCCGAACGAACCCGTTCCGCCGGTGATCAGCACAACTTGATTTTTCCAATTCATAGTTTCTCCT
>JAVHOY010000258.1:0-1865 GCA_036170295.1 bacterium | reverse complement strand
TAATTGTGTGGGCTAAGGAAGTCCATCACGTTAGCTGGATAGTTTGGAAAACGTTGAGGTGATACCAGAGCCATTGATAAGCATCAAATCTGTCGCTGTAATACCACTTTGCCTTTGGCGCTTCATCAATCATTTGCTGAATGGCGGTCTGAGTGCGTGTCCACACGACTGCCCAGCCCCCGCAAACAAAAACCTCCTGCCGTATTATTCAGATTAACCTTATTGTCTTATAATCATCCTCGCCAATCGCAAATCTGTACTGAGTTTGTCGAAGTATCCAAAATTGTAAATTCTTGACCACCCAACCAAGAGACCCCATGACCCAACTCATCGAATGTATCCCTAACTTTTCCGAAGCGCGCCGACCTGAAGTAATAGACCAGATCGTCGCCGCCATCGAATCGGTCAGCGAAGTGAAAATGCTCGACCGTTCCTCCGACCTCGACCATAACCGCACGGTGCTGACTTTTGCAGGCAGTCCCGCAGGCGTGGAAGAAGCAGCCTTTCGCGCCATCAAGTCCGCGTCCGAGTTGATTGATCTCAACCAACACACGGGCGCGCATCCGCGCATGGGCGCGACGGACGTCTGCCCCTTCGTCCCGCTCAGCGGCGTTACGATGGATGAGTGCGTCGCCATCGCCAAGCGGCTCGGTCAGCGCGTGGGCGGCGAATTAAATATCCCCGTCTATTTATATGAAGCGGCGGCGACTCGTCCTGAACGCGTCAACCTCGAAAATATTCGCAGGGGACAATATGAAGGAATCAAAATCGAAATTGAAACCGATCCGAATCGCGCGCCTGATTTTGGTCCCAGCAAACTTGGCAACGCGGGCGCGACGGTGATCGGCGCGCGCAATCCGCTCATCGCTTTCAATGTTTATCTCGCCAGCGACGACGTCGGCATCGCAAAGAAAATCGCCAAATCTGTCCGTCAATCATCGGGCGGGTTGCGATATGTCAAAGGACTTGGCTTGCTCGTGGATGGTCGCGCGCAAGTCTCGATGAACCTCACTAATTTCCACGATACGCCCATCGCGCGCGCGGTCGAATTCATTCGCCGCGAAGCGCAGCGTTACGGCATTGCCATTCATCACAGCGAACTGGTTGGATTAATTCCGCAAGAAGCGCTGGTAGACGCCGCTGTTTGGTATACCCAACTGGATCAATTCGACAAGGAACAAATTTTAGAGTCGCGACTCTTTGCGGCTGACGGAGGACAAAGGACGAACGACCAACCGTCCTCTGTCCCCCGTCCTTCGTCCTTTACAGAAGAACTCGCCGCCTCCACGCCCACGCCGGGCGGCGGTTCTGCGGGAGCGTACGCGGGCGCAATGGGCGCGGCGCTGATCGGTATGGTTGCGGGGCTGACCATCGGCAAAAAGAAATACGCCGAGTTTGAAGCCGAAATGCAAGCCATTCGTGTTATGGCAGATAGTTTACGCAAAGACCTCTCGCAATCTGTCGGCGATGACTCTGCGTCTTTTGAGGTTTTGATGGCGACTTTCAAATTGCCAAAAGATACCGACGAGCAGAGAGCCGCGCGCAGCGCCGCCATCGTTCAAGCCACACTTAACGCCGCGCATATTCCATTGCATGTTTGCGAAGGCGCGGTCAAGGCGATGGAGCTCGCGCTTAAATGCGTGAAGCATGGCAACCTCAACGCCATCAGCGACGCCATGTCGGGCTTCGCCATGTCTCGCGCCGCGCTGACAGCCGCAGGCTACAACGTGAAGATCAATATCAATTCGCTGGAAGATAAATCAATGGGGGAGAAGATGTTGGAAGAACTCGCCAAACTTGAAAAGAAAGCCGACGAACTTGAAAAAGAAATTCGAGCCGTAATGAAGGAGCGCGGAGGAATATAA
>JAVHOY010000257.1:1906-8425 GCA_036170295.1 bacterium | reverse complement strand
AAACAAAAAGTGGTAGTGGCTATGTCTGGCGGCGTGGATTCGTCGGTTGCGGCGGCTTTGCTCAAAGAGCAAGGCTACGACGTGACGGGCATGATGCTGCGCCTATGGTCTGAACCCGGCAAAGAAGAATCGAATCGCTGTTGCACGCCCGATGCGATGGCGCAAGCGCGCCGCGTTGCGGGAATTTTGGATATTCCATTTTATGCGATTGACGCGAAAGATATTTTCCGCGAGACGGTGGTTCAATATTTTTTAGACGGATACGCGCGCGGCGAGACTCCAAATCCGTGCTTGATGTGCAACCGTCAAATTCGCTGGACGTTTTTATTGGATCGCGCGCTCGCGCTTGGCGCGGAATTTATGGCGACGGGACATTATGCGCGAAGGATGAAGGATGAAAGCGGAAAGATAAAATTATTTCGCGCAGTAGATCATTCCAAAGATCAGTCGTATGTGCTGCATGTGTTGGGACAAGATAAATTGAAATACGCCTTATTCCCGGTGGGCGATTATCCCAAACCTGAAATTCGTGTGATTGCCGAGAAGTTTGGATTGCCCACCGCTTCGCGAAAAGATTCGCAAGACTTATGTTTTCTCGCGGGCGAAGATTACCGCGCCTTTTTACAGCGCAACGCCGCAGAGATTCTCAAGCGCGGCGCGATTGTCACGCAAGACGGCAAAGTGGTTGGGCAACATAACGGACTTGCGAATTACACCATCGGTCAGCGCAAGGGATTGGGCGTCGCTTCGCCCGTTCCGCTTTATGTGATGAGCAAACGCGCCGCCGATAACGCGCTGGTCGTCGGCGAAGCGGACGAACTCGGCTTTACTGAATTGATCGCGCGCGACGCAAATTGGATTTCAGGCGACGCGCCGCGCGAACCTTTCCGCGCGCTGATAAAAATTCGATATACGGCGAAAGAGATTGAAGGGCTGGTCGTTCCGCTTTCGCAGAATCAATTTCAAGTCAAGTTTGACGCGCCCGCGCGGGACGTCACTGCGGGTCAAGCGGCGGTGATCTATCGCGGCGAGGAAACGCTTGGCGGCGGAATCATCGTCTAAAAAAAAGAGGTAGGTATGATTTCAACTTTGCCGACTCTTATCCTGGCGTTATTAATCGCTTTGTTGTGCGGCGCGTTTTATCATTTTGCGCGCGGCGGCAGCGGATGGAAGTTGCTGTATTATTTCGGCGCGAGCGCGTTGGGATTTGCGGCTGGGCAGGGAATCAGCATTTGGCGCGGCTGGGTCGTTTTTCAATTTGGCGCGCTGGATGTTGGGCTGGGCGCGATCGGCAGTTTTGTTTTTTTAGCGCTCGGCGAATGGCTGAGCCGCTTTGAAGCAAAAAATAAAAGCGGGTTATAATCTGCGCCCGCTGGATAAAACTGTAAAAAGGAAAATATAAAAATGGAGTTCGTAAAATTCTTAGTAGACCTGTTTCTGCATTTAGATAAATATCTTGGCAAGATCATCTCAGACTATGGCGCGTGGACATACGGAATGTTGTTCGTCGTCATTTTCATAGAAACGGGTTTGGTCGTCATGCCGTTTTTGCCCGGCGATTCGCTGTTGTTTGCGGCTGGCACCTTCGCGGCGCTTGGCACGTTAAATATTTTTTATGTCGCGGGGTTATTAATGATCGCGGCGGTTCTTGGAGACAGCGTAAATTATTCAATCGGTCATTATTTGGGAGATCGCGCATACAACATCAAATGGATCAAAAAAGAATATTTGGATAAAACGCACGCATTCTTTGAGAAACACGGCGGCAAGGCAATCTTTCTGGCGCGCTTCGTTCCGATTGTTCGCACCTTTGCGCCGTTTGTGGCGGGCATTGGCAAAATGAACTACGCTTACTTTGCCACTTACAACATTGCGGGCGGCGTTTCGTGGGTTGCGCTCTTCGCCTTTACGGGATATTTCTTTGGAACGCTTCCATTTGTGCAGAAAAATTTTGAATACGTCATCGTCGTCATTATTTTGATTTCCGTTTTGCCGATGGCTTTTGAGTGGTGGAAGTCTCGCCGCGCGGCAAAATGATTTAGCTCATGCGTGGACTCTGCGCGCTCTTTCCACATGAGCCGCCAATTTTTATTCCGCATTTCTTTTCGCTGGTATAATGCCATCGCTTTATAAAAAAAATTCCCCCGAGGAAATAAATGAAACTCCACGAATATCAATCCAAAACGATTTTTTCAAAATACGGCATCCCGATTCCAAAGGGACGCGTCGCGGCTACCGCTCAAGAAGCAAAACAAATCGCTCAAGAGCTCGGCGGTCGCGTCGTGGTTAAGGCGCAAGTGTTAGTCGGCGGACGCGGAAAAGCGGGCGGCGTAAAAGTCGCTAACAATCCTGAAGAAGCCGAACAACTCGCGTCTCAAATTTTAGGCATGAGCATCAAGGGTTTGCCCGTGCTAAAAGTGTTGATTGACGAAGCCTCCGCTATTGACAAGGAAATTTATTTTTCCATCACCAATGACCGCGCCGCGAAAAAGCCCGTGATGATCGCATCCGCTGCGGGCGGCGTAGAAATTGAAGAAGTCGCGGCGAAGACTCCTGAGAAAATCGTCAAGATGCACATTGATCCGCTGCTCGGCTTGAAGGAATACACCGCGCGCGACGTTGCGCTGGCGATGGGACTGCCGCGCGAATACATCAAAGATTTCATTAAAATCGCAATGGGCTTATGGGAAGTCTTCAAAGCCACCGACGCGACGCTCGCGGAAATTAATCCGCTGGTGATTACCAAAGACAAGAAGATGGTCGCGCTCGACGGAAAAATGTTGATTGACGACAGCGCGCTCTTCCGCCACCCCGAATTGGAAGCGCTGCGAAATCTCGACGAAGACGCGCCCGCAGAAATCGAAGCGCGCAAGTACGATCTTTCCTTCATCAAACTTGACGGCAACATTGGCTGCATGGTCAACGGCGCAGGCTTGGCAATGACCAGCATGGACGTGATCAAACTCTTCGGCGGCGAACCTGCCAACTTCCTCGACGTCGGCGGCGGCGCGGACTCGAAGAAAGTCGCGGCGGCAATGAGAATCATCCTCACCGACCCGAATGTCAAAGCGGTATTGTTTAACATCTTCGGCGGAATTACGCGCTGCGACGAAGTCGCCAAAGGCATTCTCGTCGCAATGGACGAAGTCAAGCCGACCGTTCCGATGGTCGTGCGTCTCGTCGGCACCAACGCGGAAGAGGGACGCAAACTGCTGGAAAACGCCAACATGATCACCGCTGAAACGCTCGCGGACGCGGCAAAAAAATCCGTCGCTGCGGCAAAGGGATAATCACATGAGTATATTAGTAGATAAAAACACGCGCCTCATCGTTCAAGGCGTCACCGGCAACGAAGGCTTATTTCACACTACGCAAATGGCGGCGTATTCAAATATCGTCGTCGGCGGCGTGACGCCCGGCAAGGGCGGCGAAAAAGTTTTGGGTAAAATCCCCGTCTTTGATTCGGTCAAAACTGCGAAAGACGCGACCAACGCCAACGCGAGCATTATTTTCGTCCCCGCGCGCTTCGCCCCCGACGCAATGCTCGAAGCCGCAGACGCGGGCATCCCGCTCATCATCTGCATCACCGAAGGCGTTCCCGTTCAAGATATGATGCGTGTGCGAAATTATCTCGACTACAAAAAAGTCCGCCTCATCGGACCCAACTGTCCGGGCTTGCTCACGCCCGGCGAAGCGAAGGTCGGCATCATTCCCGGCAACATCGCCATCCCCGGCAACGTCGGCGTGGTTTCGCGCTCTGGCACATTGACTTATGAAGTGCTTTACGCGATGAAGAATCTTGGCATGGGAGCCAGCACTTGCGTCGGCATCGGCGGCGACCCGGTCAACGGCACAAACTTCACCGACGTGTTGGAAATGTTCCAAGCCGACCCCAAAACCGAGAAAGTCATTATGATCGGCGAGATCGGCGGCGGCGAAGAAGAAAGAGCCGCGCAATTTATCAAGACTAAAATGAACAAACCTGTCGCGGCATTCATTGCGGGACAAACCGCTCCCGCTGGAAAACGAATGGGACACGCGGGCGCAATCATTGAAAGCGGCGCAGGCACCGCAGCGGATAAAGTCAAAGCGCTCCAAGCCGCAGGCGTGAAAGTGGCAAAGCACCCGGAAGAAATCCCCACGTTGTTCTAGTATTATGTTGTTGCGAGGGCGCTCTTGTTCTTGCCCGAAGCAATCTCCCACTCACTTGAAGATTGCTTCGTCGGAAAGAACATCCTCCTCGCAATGACATCGCCAAAATAAAAACAATAGAGCCGCCCTTTTGGGCGGCTCTATTGTTATAATCGTGGATGATTATTTCTTGTGACCGTCAATATAAGCGACGGCTTCGCCGACGGTGGTAATCTTCTGCGCGGCTTCGTCGGAAATTTCAGCGCCGAACTTATCCTCAAACGCCATGATCAGCTCAACGAGGTCGAGCGAATCGGCTTCGAGGTCTTCGCGGAAGCGGGCTGTGGGCGTAATCTTCGCCTCGTCCGCGCCGAGCAAATCTTTAACAATTCCTTTAAGTTCAGTATATGTGTCAGACATAAAAATCTCCTTTGTAATGTTAGATAACTATTGTAACCAACTTGCAAACGCTGTCAAGCCAGAGTTACGAATTCAGGAACACTACCCTATGACAAAAGTTGCGCCCATTCGCCAAAGAAAAGCAGACCACATCAAAATCAATTTAGAACAGGATGTTCGTTCCGCGCTGACAAATGGATTTGAAAATTATAGATTCGTCCACGAAGCGTTGCCCGAACTTGATTTAACGCAAATCAACACGACCCTCAAATTGTTCGGCAAGACCCTGCACGCTCCCCTCTTGATTAGTTCCATGACGGGCGGAACAAACTCCGCGCATAAGATCAATTTGAGATTAGCGGAAGCCGCGCAGGAATGCGGAGTCGCAATGGGAGTCGGGAGTCAGCGCGCCGCAATCGAACATCCGCAACAAGCGAAAACTTTTCAGGTTAGAAAAGTCGCGCCGACTATTTTATTGTTTGCAAATCTCGGCGCGGTGCAATTCAATCACGGCTATGGCATTGACGAGTGCCGCCGCGCTGTGGATATGATCCAAGCCGACGCGCTGATTCTGCATCTCAACCCGTTGCAAGAAGCCGTGCAAGACGGGGGCGACACAAATTTTGCGGGGCTGGCAAAAAAGATTGAAGCGGTTTGCAAAAAGATTAAAGTCCCCGTCATTGTCAAAGAAGTTGGCTGGGGAATTTCTGAACGCAGCGCAAAGTTATTATTCGATTGCGGAGTGTCGGCGATAGATGTGGCAGGCGCGGGTGGCACGAGCTGGTCGCAAGTGGAAATGCACCGCGCGCCCAACGAGTTCGCCCGTCAACTCGCCGCCACTTTTGTCGGCTGGGGAATCCCCACCGCTGAATCGATTCTCAATGTAAAGAAAGCCGCGCCTAATGCGATTATTTTCGCGTCAGGCGGAATCAAAGACGGACTCGACGTCGCAAAATCCATTGCGCTCGGCGCAACGCTCGGCGGCATGGCGGGACAATTTCTCAAAGCCGCCGCAATCTCAACCGAGACTGTGGTTGAGATGATGAAACTGACAAAGAAACAAATTGAAGTCGTTATGTTTGCCACGGGCGCAGGAACGCTAGAAAGTTTGAAGGTTGGTAAGTTGGCGAAGATAGACGAGGCGTAATTTCAAATTCCGTCAAACAGGTCGCGCGCCATTTTATCTCCCGCTTTCACAGGCGGATAGGCGCGCATGAAATCTTCGCGCTCGCCGAATAGGCGCGTGATGAATCCCATCAGCCCGCGCCGCATTTGCATCCCGCCTTGCGAAGCGTGCGCCTCGCTCGCCTTATTTTTTTGCTCGGAGACGGAACGCGTATCTAATCGCGTATGCACGGGGAAATCCACTTCGGCGAGTTCTTTCAAATTGATGTCGCCGTTGCGTCCAAATTTAGTCGGGTCTTTTCCAAAGAGCGGCATGATGCGCGTGGACGCTTTTAAAAACCAGCGCGGAAAAACTTGATAGTACAACGCGCTCGGTTTGAAGGGCAATCCCGCTTCGGGGTGGAAAGTCGCGTCGTCCGATTTCTCAAAGGCGAGAACCGTCGCGTTATGGATGTGAATATGATCGGGATGTTTATATCCGCCAATCGGATCAAAGGTAACGACCACGTCGGGCTTCAACTCGCGGATATATTTCACCACGCGCCCGGCGACCTCGTCAATGGGATGATTGATTTGCGCGTTTGGATTTTTGTTATCCTCCGCGCCGGGCATGCCTGAATCGCGATAGCCCAAAAAGAAAACTTCTTTCAATCCCAAATGTTTTGCGGCGCGCATCAACTCGGCGGCGCGCATCTCGGCAATATCTTTGAAGCCTTTCAAAAATTCCGCATCCACTGTGCCAGCCTCGCCGCGCGTCGCGCAGACGTAATAGGTATCGCAGCCTTTGTTTGCATAATAAGCGAGCGTACCGCCCAAGCCAAAAGACTCGTCATCGGGGTGCGCTAAAACTGCCAGTAAAGTTTT
>JAVHOY010000257.1:0-1806 GCA_036170295.1 bacterium | reverse complement strand
CTCGCCATTCACGCAGGACAGGAACCCGACCCGAACAACGGCGCGGTGATGACGCCCGTCTATCTCACCTCAACTTATATGCAAGATGGAATCGGCAAGCCGCGTCAGGGCTATGAATATTCGCGCACGTTAAATCCCACGCGCAAGGCGCTGCAGGATTGTTTAGCGGGATTGGAAAATGGAAATTGGGGATTGGCGTTCGCTTCGGGCATGAATGCAACGGACACAGTTTTGCGTTTGCTTTCGAGCGGAGATCATGTCGTTGCGGGGAACGACGTATACGGCGGCACCTTTCGCCTCTTCGATAAGATCCTGCGCCGTTTTGGACTCGACTTCACTTTCGCGGATACCACCGACCCCGAAAATCTCGCCGACGCGCTGACTCCTGCCACCAAAATTGTTTGGCTCGAAACGCCCACCAATCCCCTGCTGGCTGTGAGCGATATTCGCGCAGTCGCGGAAGTAGTGAAGAGTCATCCCAGCAAACCTTTACTCGTTGTGGATAATACCTTCGCGACTCCATATCTTCAACGTCCGCTGGAGTTGGGCGCGGATTTGGTTGTCCACTCCATGACCAAATATCTCGGCGGACATTCAGACACAGTCGGCGGCGCGATCATTGGCAGGGACAAAGAGTTGGGAGAAAGACTCGCGTATTTGCAAAACGCAATCGGCGGCATTCAAGGTCCGATGGATGCGTTCCTTGTGTTGCGCGGAATTAAGACTCTGCCCATCCGCATGGAGCGTCACGCGCAAAACGCGGAAAAAATCGTCGCGTTCCTCGAGAAGCAGAAAAGCATCAGCAAGTTGATTTACCCGTTCCACGAGAGTCACCCCCAAGTTCAGATTGCAAAGCGTCAAATGAAAAACGGCGGAGGCATGATTTCGTTCGTAATGAGAGGCGGGCGCGAAGCGGCAGTCCGCGTGGCGGAATCTACGAAATTATTTACGCTGGCGGAATCGCTCGGCGGCGTGGAATCGCTCATCGAAGTCCCCGCGGCGATGACGCATTTATCGGTAGTCGGCTCGGCTTTGGAAGTGGATCCCGGACTTGTGCGGTTGTCGGTGGGCATTGAAAACGCAGACGACTTGATTGCAGATTTAGCGCAAGCGTTGAAATAAAAACATCCCGCAGGTTTGAAAACCTGCGGGATGTTCTGTTATCGTCCCGGATTGATTGCGGGTTTATTCGCGGCGCGGAAAGATTTGATCGCTTCGCCCAGCGCCTTGCGCGTGCCGTCCAGCGCGGATTTGAGTTCCTGAGATTTGTCGCGCAAATCCTTCAGCGTGGATTTGGCTTTCTCGGCGTCGGTCACTTTGCCGTTCGCGTCAAATCCCTGATGCGAGGCGACGATGCCTTTGATGCTTTCGTAGATCGGCTTGGCGGTTTTCAGCGCGGCTTTGAAATTATCCAGCGCAGTTTGAACTGCTACAACATCCTTGCCGTTCGCCTTTGCCTTGTCAATGAGCTCCTGCAATTTGGTCAGGCGCGGATTATTCTCGTCGAACATCTTGCCAATTTTCTCGTTGCGCTGTAATATGCGCGCCCAAATTTCTTCCATTTTTTCGTTGGTTAGTTTGGGCGGATTTTGTCCTTGCGCGAAAGCGCTGGTCGCAGGGAAAGACGCAAAGACGAGAGCGACGGTTAAGACCGCCAAAATCATTTTGTTGAAATTGTTTTTCATCGTAAGCCTCCTTTAGGTTACGATGAAATTGTAGATGCGGGAAGTTATGCGGGTGTGGCGCGGATGTAAAAAGGTTGTAAAAAGTGGGGAAAGGATGAGGGACGAATTATGAAGGATGAAA
>JAVHOY010000256.1:6170-8461 GCA_036170295.1 bacterium | reverse complement strand
GCGACAGGTTGATCGAATAAATCGTTTACGCCAAAATGCTTTTCGTAAAAGATGACCAACTCGTCCGCTTTGAGCGGGAAGTCTGCATCGCCTGATTTTTCTATATGCGCCGCCAGCCGCTCGCGGAAATTATTGTTCGACGATGCGGGCAAAAGCGACTCAAGTTCCGCAATCATTTCCTTTGATTCTTGAACAACGATCAGAGATTCGGATAATGGAATTTTTTCGTCAATAACTTCTTTGAGTAATTTACATTGATAAGAACGACAACTGCGCGGATAATGCGGAGAAGTATAGACCGTGCAAAGTCCGCGCCATAGCGGACAAGGTTGTGTGAATCCGCGCTGACGCGGGTCGTTGCGAATGACGTTCAATCCCAAAGATTGACATGGCTTCAATTCGTTGGCGTTGAGTCGCACCCAAATAAATAAATGCCCCGTGCAGCACAACCCGCAGGATTTGCATAACGCGGAGGCGGAGGATTCTTGCGAGTCGGTCATAGTTTCAGACCTCCGAGTTTTGACTCGGAGGTCTTTTCTTTTTTACATCGGCAAGCCCAATTCCATCAACTTCTCTTTTGTGGGATAACCCTTCTCGTCCCAGCCGCGCAGTTGATAAAACTCCGGCAGCATCTTATCCAGTTCCACGACCTTGCCCTTCGCGGGACCATCGGGCAGCGGCTCGTGCAACATGCGATGAGGCAGCGTGTCTTCTGTCGAGCCTGCCTTCATCAAGAACATGCGCTCCAAGTTATAGACGCGCTCCGCCGCTTTCAGCGCTTCTTCGGGCGAATATCCCGCGCCAGTGGAGAGGTTCAACATCTCTGAAAGAATCTGCGGCAGAATCATGCGGTCTTTGTTGAACATATAGCGAATGCCGACGAAGACGCACACGCCAGAGGAATCCATCAACGCGAATGAATCTTCAAAATGTTTAACGAGTTCGGGCTTGCCTTCGGTTGTCAGCGGATTTTCCTTGACAGGCACGCCGAAGACTTCTTCATACGCCACGTCGCCTTCCATGTGAGACGCGCCCTTGTTCGAGGTCGCGTACAGCAAGCCCATGCCTTGCGAGCCGCGTGGATCGTAGCCGGGGAATTCCTGTTTGCGCGTGGTGACGGCAATTTCAGGATGCCCATATTTTTCCGCGAGGCGATAACTTCCCTGCGCGAGGTCTTTCCCAAAGCCTTCGTTGTATGCCATCAACTTAATCATTTCAATCATCGCGTCATGGTCGCCAAACTTGAGCGGCTGACCGATGACGCTTTCGGGAATATAGCCCTTCTCGTACATTTCCATCGCGGCGGCTATGGTCATGCCGGTTGTGATGGTATCCATGCCGAACTCGTTGCAGAGATAATTCGCCTTCACCAGCGCCGCTAAATTGGATACGCCGCAGCCAGAACCCAGCGAAGAAATCGTCTCGTATTCGGGACCCTCGCCCTTGCCTTTATATTTCCCATCGGGGACTTCGGTCAGCCGCCCGCAGGAAAGCGGACAGCGATAGCAAGGCGTGTGCCGAATGAGATATTGATTCTTCAGCGCGTCTCCGTCAATGTTGTTCACTTGCTCAAACGTGCCTTGCAGAAAATTGCGCGTGGGCAAAATGCCGAGCGTGTTGGTCACTTGCGGAACGTAAGACGTTCCGTAAATTCGCATGTTCGAGCCTTTCTTCACGTCTGCGCCCACGTTCTTGGATGTTTCCACGCCGATTTTTTTCATCGCTTCGGGGTTGTGCAGCGCGGGATTTTTATTCCCCATGGCAACAACGGCTTTGAGATTTTTACTGCCCATCACCGCGCCCACGCCAGAGCGCGCCGCCGCGCGATGTTTGTCGTTCATGATTGCCGCCATCAACGCGAGGTTTTCTCCCGCTTGTCCAATACACGCGACTCGCGCATCTTCGGATGTTTCGGCTTTCAAGATGTCCGTCGTCTCGTGCGTATCCTTGCCCCAAAGATGCGCGGCGTTTCTTAATTCGACTTGGTCTTCATTGACGAAGAGATACACCGGTTCGGCAGATTTGCCCTCAAAGATAAACAAATCGAAGCCGGTGCGCTTCATCCATGTAGGAAACTCTCCGCCCGAATTGGAATGCGCGAGCGCGCCCGTCAGCGGAGATTTCGTCACGACCATGTAGCGATTCCCCGTCGGCGCGGGAGTCGCGGTCAGCGGACCCGTCGCAAAGATAAGGACATTTTCCGGCGAAAGCGCGTCTGCCATGGGGTTCATCTCTTTGTAAAGATAATGAATCGCCAGCCCGCGCCCGCCGAGATAGTCGCGCGCGATTTT
>JAVHOY010000256.1:3024-6070 GCA_036170295.1 bacterium | reverse complement strand
ATTTACCCGCCCGCAATCGCGGAAAAAGCCGTGACGGTATCGCCTTCTTGCAGCGGGGTGTTCCACTCAACGGTTAAGCCGTTAAGCACAACGACAGTTTCATCATTAAGGGGAATGGGAAAACGCGCCACCGCGTCATAAACCGTTGTGCCTTGCGGAACGTCCAACTCCGCCACGCCATTCTTTGCTTCAGGCGGAAGGACTTCACGGTAGTTGGCAATCATTTTGACTCGAACAAGCATGACGCGATTCTAGCATGAAAGGCGATAGAATATGCTCATGAAAAAACCTCTCCCTTATCACGGTTGGTGTTTTGTATGCGGACATGAAAACCCGCATAGCATTGGGCTCACTTGGTTTGTGGACGATGACGGGATTCTCACCTCCGAGTTCACATTGAACGAATCTCAGCAAGGACCTCCCGGTCACGCGCACGGCGGCGCATCGGCGGCGATATTAGATGAAGCAATGGGGCTGGTCGTTTGGGCGGCAGGGCTAAAAGTAGCGGCGGTGAATCTTGAAATCAATTATCACAAACCGCTTCCATTAAATCAACCGTTGACTCTCGAAGCGCGCATTACTCAAAAAGACGAGCGCAAAATATTTTCGACAGGCGAAATCAAATCATCCGACGGGAAAATCTGCGTCAGCGGACGCGGCATCTACGTCGTCGCGCCGCAATTATTCAACGAGGTTTGGCTGACCGAAAAGTAATGAAGAAGATCGTATTCATTCATCTCGCTTTTTTGTTGAGCGCCTGTCTTGCTTCGCCAACATCCGCGCCCGCGTCAACTGTCCAAGCGCCGCGGGTCATCGCAGTCGCGGAAAATTTCTATGCGCCCAACCCTGAAGACGCCGGACTGAATCGCACAGAGATAATCCTTACTTCCGTTGATCTATCCGATCGGACAGACCTCGCTCCCGCGCGCGTTGAGATTATCTTTTCAGGCTCAATGCCCAGCGTGTGCAGCGAGTTCCGCGCGCAAGTCAACCCGCCCGACGAGCAGCATCGAATCTACGTCGAAGCGTACAGCGTGGCGGATAAAATAAAATGTGCGGACGTCTTTCAGCGCTTTGAAACCAGCATTTTGCTCGGCGTTTATTCATCGGGCAAGTATTCGGTTTGGGTTAATGAAAAATTTGTGGGAGATTTTATTTCGCATTAGTTCGCTAACCGTCGCTGACAGAATACGTTTGCCTGTATAATACAACCTATGAATTTTCTAATCACTGGAGCCGCGGGATTCCTCGGCTCTTCGCTTGCCAATCAACTCGCCCGCGAGGGACATCAGGTGCGCGGACTCGACGATCTCTCGACGGGAGATCCGCAAGCGCTTGCGCCCGACGTCCACTTCACGCGCGGAGATGTGAATGACCGCCCCAAATTATGGACGCTGCTTCAAGACGTGGATGTGGTTTATCACCTCGCGGCGCGCGTCTCGGTGCCAGAATCAATTATTTATCCGCGCGACTATAACGCGATTAATGTCGGCGGGACTGTCGCGCTGATGGAAGCCATCCGCGACGTGGGAGTCAAGCGCGTGGTGTTGGCTTCATCGGGCGCGGTCTATGGCGATCTCGGCGAGCAGACGCTTGTGGAAAGCATCACGCCCAATCCGCGCTCGCCGTACGCGGTCTCCAAACTCGCGGCGGAATATTATGTCCGCACGATTGGCAGATTGTGGAATATCGAAACGGTCAGCCTGCGAATTTTCAACGCGTATGGACCTGGTCAACACCTGCCGCCTTCGCATCCGCCCGTCGTGCCGCATTATCTGCACCAAGCGCTGCGCGGTGGGACTCTCGTCGCGCACGGAGACGGCTCGCAAACCCGCGATTATATTTATGTAGACGACGTGATCAGCGCGATGGTCGCCGCGTCCACCGCGCCAAATATCAACGGGCTAGTCGTCAACGTCGGTTCGGGGATTGAAACCTCAATCAAAGACTTGATCCGAATCATTTTGGAGATCACGAACAGCAAAGCCAACGTCGTTTACAACCCGCAAACTTCAGGCGGAGTCTCGCGCATGAAAGCGGACTTGACTCTCGCGCAGGAAAAATTGCGCTTCGCGCCTTCAATCAAACTTGAAGATGGATTGCGCTTGACGCTTCAACGCGACGCGAGATTCAAATAACGTCGAAACATCCACAATAATAGCGCGACGATTACGCCGCGTGTGGGTTTAAATAGAACGCCAGAGTCGCGGCGATTTTTGATAAAAGAATCAATTCAAATTGAGGAGATGATTATGGGATTACTTGAAGGTAAGAACGCTTTAATTTTTGGTCTTGCAAACGATAAATCTATTGCATGGGGAATCGCGCAGGCTTTCAAGCGCGAAGGCGCAAATATTGGCATTAGTTACGCGGGCGAAATTCTTGAGCGTCGCGTGAAGCCGCTGGCGGAACAACTGGATTGCAAATGGCTTGAGGAATGCGACGTGACTAAGGACGATCAAATCGCGGCGGTGGCGGAAAAAGCCGCGCAGCATTTCGGCAAGATTGATGTCCTTGTCCATTCCATTGCGTTTGCCGGGCGCGACGAGTTGAGCAAACCTTTTTATCAAACCAGCCGCGAGGGATTTAGAAACGCGCTGGACGTGAGCGTATTTTCTTTCGTGGCGCTGACCAACGCCTTTCAGCCGTTTTTCAATGCGGGCGCTTCGGTGATGTGCCTGACCTATCATGGCTCGGTCAAGGTCGCGCCGCATTACAACGTGATGGGCGTGGCAAAAGCCGCGCTGGAATCTTCCACAAGATATTTAGCGTACGATTTAGGTCCGCAGAAAGTTCGCGTGAATGCGATTTCGGCGGGACCAATCCGCACGCTGGCTGCGGCGGGCGTGGGCAAATTCCGCGATATGTACAAGCGCTTCGCAGAGGTCGCTCCAATGCGCGAGAATGTGAGCATTGACGACGTTGGCAACTCGGCGGTTTTTCTCGCTTCGGATATGTCAACGCACATCACGGGCGAAGTGCTGTATGTGGATTCTGGCTTCAATATTATGGGCGTGCAAATGACCGAAGACGAAGAGAAGGGCGA
>JAVHOY010000256.1:0-2924 GCA_036170295.1 bacterium | reverse complement strand
CCCCACTGAAACAACGCCAGCCGTCCAAGCCGTAGAGCGGATCACTTCCGTGCTTGGCTCGGGCGTGATTTGGCACGGCAGTCTCAACGGATCAGGCGGCGTGCGCATCGAAGGCGCGTTTGAAGGCGAGATCGCGTTGCGCGGAATGTTAGTCGTCGGCGAGACGGGGCGCGTCACCTGTCAAGACGTGCGCGCGAATACGGTCATTGTCGCGGGCGCGGTGCGCGGAAACATCACCACGCAAAAGTTAGAAATTCGCGCGACAGGGCGCGTATGGGGCGACGTAGTCACCACCGCGTTTGTCACAGAAGAAGGCGCGTTCCTACGCGGACAGATCCGCATGGAAGAAACGGTCGAGTTAAACCTTGAGCCGACTTCCGAAACGACTCCTTCCGAAGCGGCGCAAGCGGAAGCAATGGCAGCGACGCAGATCGCAACGCCGGAACAAGCGGCTGATAATACAAAGTCGGGAAAAAAGAAAAAAGGGGTTGCGACGTAAATGTCGCGCCGCAAATGAAGTACCGCGACCTCAACATCCAAACCCAACGAGACTTTCCAGCGAACGCGCGAAGTCAAGGTTTTGGCTGGCTGGTCCGCGCGGGCTACATGACGCGCGAGCATGAAATTTTGCCGCTGGGAAATCAAGCGCTCTCAAGATTGCAAAACGCATCCGCCGATTCGGATTTCTTCGCGCAGCTTTCTTTGCCCATCATTCAAAACGAAAACGAAATTTATTTTCCCATCTCAACGGGTTCGCTTGAAGTGGTTCATTGTCCCGCGTGCAAATATGCGGAGCGCAAAGAACTTGCAAAATTCAAGAAGACGTTTTTTTCGCAAGAAGAAAAACTTCCCATTGAAAAAGTTATAACGCCCAATTGCCATACGATTGAGGCGCTCGCAAATTTCTTAAACATTCCCAAAGAGAAAACCGCCAAAGCGTTGATGTATACCCGCGTCGCGGACAATCAATTGATCTTCGTCGTCGCGCGCGGAGACATGAATTTGAGCGAAGCCAAACTGAAGAATGCCGTTGGCGAAGTCCGTTTGGCGACGTTTGCTGAAATTGCAAACGCGGGCGCAGTCGCAGGGTACGCTTCGCCGATTGGATTGAAGAACGCGCTCATCGTCGTGGATGATTTAATTCCGCAGTCGTCGAATCTCGCGGCGGGCGCAAACGAAGCGGGCTATCATTTTAAGAACACAAATTATGGGCGCGATTATTCCGCCGAAATCACTACCGATCTTGTCCAAGCCAAAGCGGGAGATTTCTGCGCCCGTTGTGGAAATACGTTGAAAGAAACTTCCGCCCTGATTTTGAAAGCGCCCGTCCAATTTTATTTTGAAAATATTTTGCTTGCGCTCGCCGAAACGCATCGCGACGAAAAGGGGCTTGTGTTTCCGAAATCCGCTGCGCCGTTTGACGCATATCTCATGCACATTCCCGGCAAAGAAATAGATACGCGCGCGGCAACCGAAGAAATCTATAACGCCTTACAAAATGCAGACTTCAAAGTTTTATTCGACGACCGCGACGAGCGCGCAGGAGTCAAATTCAACGACGCTGATCTAATCGGCTGCCCCGTGAGAATTACAGTGGGAGAACGCGGCTTGAAGGAAAATAAAGTCGAGGTCAAAGCCCGCGCAGCCGACGCGAATACAAATGTTGATATTGAGAATCTGATCGAAGCCGTCAGAAATTTATTGAAATAGCCGCCCACTCTTCCGCCTTTCATTTTTTTTCGCGGCTAATTATCTTGATACATAAAAGTTTTTGTTATATACTGAATCATCTATCGTTTTTGAAAGGAGACTATCCTATGGATACAGAGCGAAGAAATTTATCGCGGCGCAATTTTTCTTATTATATGCGCGTTACAGACGAGACAAGCGGCGAATTCATCGGTCATCTTGCGGATATTAGCGCGAGCGGTTTTAAGTTAGACAGCAAAAAATCGTTGCCGCTTAATATGGTTTTCAAGATGCGTATCGAGCAAACGGGAGAAATCTCTAATAAAAGTTTTGTGGTTTTTACTGCGCGCACGAAATGGTGTCGCCGCGATGAATATGACGTTTCGCTGTACGACATCGGCTTCCAGCTTGTAAACATCAGCCAGACAGATTACGACGTCTTCATGAAAATGTTCAATATGTATGGCGCGCAAAAAAATTCCAGCCAAGAAAACGGCACAACTTCGTGGAGTTAAATCAAAGCGATAGAACTCCGCTATGGGGCTATTTTGTCGCATAAAAATATCTTCGCATAAAATTCATGAGATGAAAAAATTTCTGCGCTGGCTTATTCGTTTCGCAATCAATTCAATCGCAAAAGTGGAAATTCACGGTTACGAAAATTTACCCACTCAAGGCGGGTTTGTGATCGCGGTGAATCATCTTGGCTTTTTAGACGTCCCGCTGGCTTTATACGCGCTTGGAGATTGGAATCTCTTCATCATGGTGGCGGAAAAATGGGAGAAATTCTTTTTGTGGCGCTGGCTTGGTAAAATTTTTGATTTTGTATTTGTAGACCGCTTCAACCCCGACTTGAAAGCGTTGCGCGAAATGATCAGGCGTATGGAGAGCGGACAAACTTTAGTCGTCGCGCCCGAAGGCACACGCGCCCGCGATGAAAGAATGGCGCAAGGCAAACCCGGCGTGGCATACCTCGCCGCAAAAATGAAATGGCAAATCGTGCCTGTCGCCATCAGCGGAACAGAAGACCGCGTCCTGATTAATAACCTTAAACATTTCCGCCGCGCGCAGATCAAATTGACCGCAGACAAAGCCTTCGCGCTTCCGCCTTTCCCTAAAGAAAATCGCGAAGAAAAATTACAAGAATATACAGACGAGATCATGTGTCGCATCGGCGCGATGTTGCCCGAAAAAAATCGCGGCTATTATGCGAATCATCCGCGCTTGAAAGAATT
>JAVHOY010000255.1:0-1889 GCA_036170295.1 bacterium | reverse complement strand
ACAAACCCGCTACCTTTTTTCGGAGTTAAAAAAAATAAAAAATTGTTTTGATAAGTGATCGCGGAGACGCTCAATTTAAGAAAAACAGCCATCACATAAAGCGCCAGCGGCGGATAAGCGAATGGAATTCCGCCTGGTCCGTAATAGGGAACTTGCATGGGAAGCGAAAAACCGCCGTCTGCAATCTGCTCCGCCATCAAGGTGTACATCCCCGCATACGCTATGGGTAAAGAGAAGCGGAACGCGTTATAGAAAAGAAACACCGAACTGATACAAAACAAAACCGCCAACCAGACGGTCTTTATCCATAAGGACAGATCGGGGAGTTTATTCTTGAGGGATGTAAGGTATCGCATAGGACACTACCTGCCAAAATATAAAAAATCTCATCGGACAACTCTATGGTTTTCCATGACATCTGACGGACTCTGGGTCGCGTTGATTATAACAAGGGAACCGTCATCTACTTAAAAAAAGACCTTTTGCATAATCTATAGCGCGCGCAGAGATTTTTTCAAGAGGTTGAATCTAGAAGTAATTCAAATAACTTGCTTTTCTTCACTTGACCTTCCCCTCTGACCGTCCTACAATTCAAGAGGCGGTAATTGGGCGTCGTGAATCAGTTTATGTATATTCGCCACGATCCTGATTATCGTCGCAACTTTCAAATCCCAATTCCCGAATCACGGAGACTAAATCATGTCCGACTTTCTATTTCGCGGCAACCTTGCCAAACTTGACCCCGATGTTTTTGAACTGACCCAACTCGAAGCGGAGCGACAAGCCCGCAAACTGATTCTCATTCCCAGCGAATCCACTGCGCCGATGGCGGTGCGCGAAGCGTTATCTTCCGCGTTCCAGAACGTTTACGCCGAAGGCTATCCCGATGAAGAGTCGCGTTGGATGACCGAAGAAGAAATTCTCGATTATCCCGCGCGGCTTGCAAATTATCGCCGCAACAGCGACCCGCGCTATTACAAGGGCGTGGAATATGCCGATACGGTGGAAGCGCTCGCCCGACGCCGCGCCGCAGAAACTTTCGCGGCAAACGGATTTTCCGCCGACCAAATTTTCGTCAACGTGCAAGCGCTCTCTGGCGCGCCCGCGAATAACGCCGTCTATCAAGCTTTGATTCCGCTGGGCGAAACCATCATGGGATTGAATTTATTACACGGCGGACATCTCTCGCACGGCTCGTCGGTCAATCGCAGCGGCAAATGGTTTAAGGCTGTGCATTACACGATTGACGAAAACGAAAAACTTGATTACGAAGCCATTCGCAAATTGGCTTTGGAAAATAAACCCAAACTATTGATTGCGGGCTTTTCATCTTATTCGTGGATTCCCGATTGGAAGAAGTTCCGCGAAATTGCGGATGAAGTCGGCGCGTACTTTCTCGCGGATATTTCTCACATCGGCGGACTCGTCGCGGCGGGCGTTGTTCCTTCTCCCGTTGGCGTCGCGCATGTGGTCATGTCCACCACGCATAAATCCATTGACGGACCGCGCGGCGCGGTGTTGCTGACGACTGACGCGGCGATTGCAAAGAAACTCGATAAAGCCGTCTTCCCCGGCGAGCAAGGCGGACCGCATGTCAATGTGTTCGCGGCGCTTTCGTTGACCTTCAAACTCACGCAGACAAAACAGTTCAAGAAGTTGCAAGAGCAGACGATTAAGAACGCGATCGCGATGGCGGATCAATTTAAGAAGCGCGGATTCCGTGTGCCGTTTGGCGGCACAGATTGTCACATGCTCAACGTGGATGTGACTTCGGTCAAAGGCGAAGACGGCGCGAAACTCAGCGGCGACCAAGCCGCCCGCATTTTGGATTTGGTCGGCGTGGTGGTCAATCGCAACACCATCCCCGGCGATAAAAATTCCGCCGACCC
>JAVHOY010000254.1:0-1889 GCA_036170295.1 bacterium | reverse complement strand
GCCGACGTCATGCGGAACGGGATGCACGCCTTCGCCGTTCGTTCCCTTGAACAAAAAGAATTCAGGCTCAGGTCCGATGTTATACGTCCAGCCGCGCTTGGCGAGTTTTTCCAACGCGCGCTTCAACGTTCCGCGCGGATCGCCCTCGAAGGGTTTTCCGTCAGGCATATAAATATCGCAGAAGATTCTCGCGCGGCGGCGGTCTTCAGGCGACCACGGCAACACCGCGTAAGTGTTTGTGTCGAGGATCAGGCGCATATCGCTTTCCTGAATCCGCGCGAAGCCTTCCACTGAAGAGCCGTCGAACCACACGCCGTCGTCCAGCGCGCCCTCAATGTTATGCAAAGGCATATCCACGCTTTTCACTGCGCCGACCATGTCGGTAAATTGCAGCGAGATAAACTTGACTTTATCTTCCTTGATTTTTTTCAACAATTCTTTTGCGTTCATTTTTTCTTCTCCTTTTGATTTTTTGATTGACAACCGACGCTGATTACTGATTGCTATTCAATTGGAACTAACCCCGCCTCCTTCTTGACCTTTGGTCTGCCCCTGCTGTTGAGGAATATCACCGACCCGATGATGATACCCGCCGCCAGCCAGATATGCGCACCCAAAGGCTCGCCTATAAGCCATGCCCCTAACAAAATCGCCACAATCGGATTGACATACGCGTAGGTCGCCACAAGCGAGATCGGCGCGTTTTGCAACAACCAGATGTACGAGCCAAACCCAACAATCGAGCCGACTGTGATGAGATACAACAACCCATAAATAGAACGCATGGAAACCTCCGCAGGATTCCATCCATTTAACTCGCCTGTCAACAGCGAGACGATAAATAAACCGACGCTGCCCATCAACATCTCCGCGCCCGTTGTCATCAAAGACGACTTGGGCAAATCTGCGGTTTTGCTGTAAATTGAGCCGATTGTCCACAACAAACACGCGCCTAATAACGCCGCAACGCCAGATGGATTTAAGCGCGTCTCGCTCCCTGAAATTTTCGAGGGACCTACGAGAATGAAGATGCCCACGAAGCCGATCAACAACCCGACGATCGCCTGCCAGCTTGGTTTGATTCCGTTGGGGCGCAAGGCTTCGGCAATCACTAAAAACATTGGCGTGGATGAAAGCATCAGCGCGGCAATCCCCGATGGAATGAATTGCTCAGCCCACGCGACGAGTCCATTGCCGCCGAGCAAAAGCATGAGACCGATGAAAGCAGTGGACATCCATTGTTTGCGCGTGGGCATTTTGTTTCCCGCTGCGCGTTGCCACACGACCAGAATCACGCCTGAGATGAGAAACCGCACTCCCGCATGAAAGAACGGCGGAATCGTTTCAATGGCGACTCTGATGCCTAAATAAGTCGAACCCCAGACGATGTATAAAGCAATCAACGCGACCCAAATTTTTGTCTTCATTTTTTCCTTTGCGCGACGCGAAATTAATTTCGCGTTATAAATTCTCTTGCCAAGATTGCTTTCTTTCTCGCCGAGCCATAACGATAATTTCAAAACTCGCGTTGTTTCATGTTTTTCGCGGATAGAAAAGACTTACGCAAGGGTTCCATTAAAAAATAAACAGATATGCGCGGGCATATCTGTTTAAATACAACGGTATTAAAAAGAAACGCCCTTCCAGAAGGATACAAGCGAAATGCTTGCAATCATCGCGTCCACCTTGTCCCAAACATTGCTGTCTGGTTTTCAGTGGCGAGCATTTGCTCGTCCGCTTGCTTTGGAAGGGAGAAGGAAGTTAATGATGTAACTTCAAAGGCATCCGCTGATCTATCCGATTTTCCCACACCCGATTCCTCTCCCAAAGGGAGAGGAGAGTTTGGTTAGCGTCCCGTTCGCACGGGAGAACCTTTACCTCGTGATCTT
>JAVHOY010000253.1:0-1889 GCA_036170295.1 bacterium | reverse complement strand
TCCACAGCGGATTTCAACGCGCCCGCAGTCTGCTTCAGCGCCTTGAATCTTTTCGCAATCAATTCATACGCGCCGCGCCCAGTGACCGCTTCGATGCGGCGGATGCCTGCGGCTGCGGAACCTTCGCTAACAATCAGGAACGCGCCAATATCGGAGGTGCGATCAAGATGTGTGCCGCCGCATAACTCATAGGAATATTTCCCGTCCGCGTCAGAGGCGTTGGACTCTAAGATGCTAATCGTGCGAACCACGCTGCCGTACTTCTCGCCAAATAACGCCATCGCGCCTTCGGCTTTGGCTTCATCAAGCGGCTTGGATTCTTTACGCACGGGCATATCTTCCGCAATGGCTGCGTTGACCATTCTCTCGACGCGCTCAATTTGTTCGGGAGTCATCGCGTCGGGCTGAGTAAAGTCAAAGCGCAGATGCGTGGGCGAGACGAGCGAACCCGCTTGACGCGCATGGTCGCCAAGAATTTCATGCAGCGCTTTGTGGAGCAAGTGCGTGGCGGTGTGATTTCGCATGATGCTGTGGCGGCGGCGCTCATCCACTTCGGCGACGGCGATGTCGCCCACTTTGGGTTGTCCCGCAATCACTTGTCCGCTGTGCGCGATAATGCCAGCCGAAGCGCGGCGAATTCCCGTGATTTCAATTTGCCAATCTTTGCCGCGAATGTACCCTTCATCGTTTACTTGACCGCCGGACTCAATGTAAAAACCTGTCTTCGGCAAGATGACTTCGACTTGATCGTCCAATGAAGCGGACGAAACCGATTCTCCGTTGACAACCAATGCGAGGACTTCGCCTTCAACGCGCAGACTGTTATACGGATCATACGCGACGCCGTCTTTGCTTAATTTATTTTTGGATTGCAAGTCGCGGAAAATATTCGCAAAGAATTCTGAATCTTCGCCGCCAAGTTTTCCCATCGCTTTGCCGCCGCCTGAGGCTTTGCTATGTTTTTCCTTCGCGGTATTGAAGCCGGCTTCGTCAATATCAAGTTCTTGTTCGCGGGCAATATCGCGCGAAATTTCAAACGGCAAACCGTAAGTGGAGTAAAGATCAAATGCGTGGGCGCCATCTAAAACGGTTTTGTTTTGCGCGCGAATTTCCGAAAGTAAATTTTCAAGGTGAGCGACGCCAGCCTCGACGGTGCGCGCGAAGCGAATTTCTTCGCGGGTGAGGTTGTCCAAAATGGTGGCTTTATTTTTTTCGAGTTCGGGATAAAAATCGCCATACTCCGCGATAACCGCTTCCGCGACTTTCGCGAGGAAAGGATCGCGCAACCCAATCTTGCCGCCAAAACGCGCCGCGCGGCGGATGATCATGCGCGTGACGTAATTGCGCCCGCCATTGCCGGGCACGACTCCATCCGCGATGAGAAACGCGGCGGTGCGGACATGGTCTGCGATAACGCGATACGGCGTGAAGTCGGCATACATTTGCGCGCGCGTTGCGCCGGTGAGCGCGGAAAGAACATCCAGCGTGCCTTCAAAAAGATCGGTCTTGTAATTGGAATCAACGCCTTGTAAAATAGAGACGATGCGCTCGAAGCCCATGCCCGTATCCACATGCTTGGCGGGCAAAGGTTCAAGTCGCCCATCTTCAAATTGATTGTATTGAATGAACACGTTGTTCCACAATTCGAGATAGCGCGTACATTCGCCGTTCACGCCGCAGACATGATCCTTGCCGCGCAGGTTGTCGCGCTCTTCGCCAAGATCGAGATGAATCTCGGAGCAAGGTCCGCATGGACCTGTGGCTGCCATCTGCCAGAAATTTTCCTTGCGACCAAAATATAAAACGTGACTTGCATCAAAGCCGGGTTGAGTCTTCCAAACATCTGCGGCTTCGTCATCTTGCGGAATGTTGCCCTGATCGTCGCGGAA
>JAVHOY010000252.1:0-1899 GCA_036170295.1 bacterium | reverse complement strand
TTAGCGGACTTAAATCAAACGCCGTCTCTTTTCCATTGACCAACTCCGCCACGACCTGACCTGTGCCGGGAGCGAGGGAAAGTCCGAGCATGGCATGACCTGCGGCAAGAATCAAATTGCTGTGATGAGGAGAATACCCAATGATGGGCATTCCGTCGGGAGTTGTCGGACGCAACCCCGCCCAAGTTTCTTTGACGTCCAATTTTTCATCAAGGCGCAGATATTCGCGCGCGGAATTTTCGATGCGTTGAATCCAAACGGGATTCGGCGTCATGCTGTAATTTCCAACTTCAAGCCGAGCGGTAAAGCGCAATAAGTTATTCATCGAAGAGACTGCGATTTTTCTCTCGCCAAGTATCAACGCATGGCTCGGCATTTGCTTTGTCGCGGACACGGTCAGGCTATATCCGCGCGCGGGTTGGATGGGAATATTCAATTTCAAGTCGCGCGCCGCGAATGGAGTCAACGCGCCCGCCGCGAGAATAATTTGATCGGCTTCAAAATCTCCCGCGCTGGTTTTGACTTTGGAGATTTTCCCGTTCGCAGATTCAAATCCTATTACCGATGTATTCTCAAATAGTTCAGCGCCCATCGCGCGGACACGCTCGCTTAATAATTTGAGAAACGCCGCCGGGTTGAGATTCGCATCGCCTGTGAAATGCACGCCGCCGACGACGTCGTCCAGCGCGGCGGGTTCAACTTCATGGATTTTATTTTTATCGCACACGCTGACGGGAATTCCATTTTTTTGCATGAACTCGCCTTCGCGCTTGCCGCCGTTGAACGCTTCTTCGGTTTTGTATAAAAAGAGCAAACCTTTTTGTTGATAGGAACAATCAAATTTTTCTTCGGCGATCAACTGCGCAAAATTCTTTGCGCTCAATTGACCAAGACTGTACAACGGCGGAATTGCGCGTTCGACATTTGCTTCACTACAAGCGAATACAAATTTCAAAAGCCATGAAATATAGTTTGGGTCAAGACTGACCTTCATCCCAAACGGACTGTGCGCGGGGTCGAGCATCCACTTGAGGGCGGAAGTCACAACTCCCGGCGCGGCAAGCGGAATGATATGACTCGGCACGATATGTCCCGCGTTGCCTGAGCCGCTGCCTTTGCCAATTTCTTTTGCGTCGAGCAAGGTCACTTGTCTTCCAGATTTCAAAAGGTAATAGGCGCAACTTAATCCCACAGGTCCGCCGCCGATGATGAGGATGTCATGTTTTGAATTCATTGAGTCTCCGATAAGACTCTCGACTTTTGACCTTCGACGAAGAAGAGTCAAAAGTCGAAGGTCAAAGGTCAAATTCCGTTTGCGAAGGGGTCGCGCTCGTCTATCAAAAATTCGCCTTGCGCCATCACCCACGCTTCGCCGGTGATGGTCGGGATGATCTTGTCGCCATCCACTTGAACGCTGCCTTCAAAGATGCTGCCGACGACGCTTTGCTGTTTCCAAATTTGACCTTCTACAATTTTTCCATCGCCATATAAGCAAGCCAGATTTGCGCTGGTTCCTGTTCCACAGGGAGAACGGTCATACGCCTTGCCGGGACACAACACAAAACTTTTTCCGTCCGCTTCAGAAGACGGGGCGAATAATTCTACATGGTCAATTTCTGCGCCGCCCGCGCCGACGACGCCATTGGCGGTCAATTGCTCGCGGACGCGCCACGCGAAATCGGTCAGCGCTTCGAGGTTTTGCATCGAAACATCCAAGCCGTGATTGTGACATAAGAAGAACCAGTTGCCGCCCCACGCCACATCGCCGTGAATTTTTTTGCCATCTACGTTAACTTCAACATGATGAAGATGACGATACGCGGGGATATTTTTGACGGAGACTTTATTTGGATACTTCGCCCTCACCCCTAGCCCCTCTCCCGCGGGGAGAGGAGGATG